>JBJOHR010000179.1:0-7105 GCA_046047575.1 Bacteroidota bacterium
TTGAACTCCAGCCATTCCTTGTCGATCTGCTCCTGATCCATGGTGTAGCCTTCAATAAGATCTCCCACCGACATCACAAACTCGGGTTGCATCAGGTTCAGTTTTGTAACAGCGGTTTCGAACACTGGTCTGCGCATGCCGCCCGTATTGTCCGTTACAATGGCAAACTGGAAATTATCAGGGTTGTTCTTGAAGTTGAGGTGCGTCCACGGCTTTTGCTCTGTTTTCACATCGGGCGTGAAAAATGAGGGAGTCTCTTGAGCCCTCATGGACAACGATATTGACAGTAAGCAAGTGATGAGACGAAAAACCATTTCAGTGAATGTGGTGGTAGGACGCAAAAATAGGTTCGTCATTACGGCCTAATTGGCAAGCACGAATTGATAACGTTTTCGAAACACAGATTTGTCTTGAAAAGTGGGTGTGGACTGGTCTTTTCGGAAATCCCGAATGAACCCAATGTTGTAGCACCAATGCAGCTGCACGGATCCAAGCAAGTTGAACCGTAGGTCAGGACCTGATGCCTGATGTTCAGATCTACTTCTATGGGGTGATGAACACTGCCGGTTCAGTTCAATGACCGGAAACATCTTGATTCCAAACTGATAACAATCCCATCAGATTCAGGACTTATTGGAATTACAACTTTGTTCATCATATCCTAAATATACATGGGAATTCCAATGCCGAGTGTTGCGGCCAACGATCAACAGACCGAGCGATTCATTGAATCTTTCATTGACGCTTCCAGAATCAAAATCCAAGTTTCGGAATCAGAACTGAACCGGGTTCCGGCCGCGGGCGGATGCGTGATCCTGAGCAATCGGTTATTCGGACCTGCGGATGCGATTCTCGTGATCCATGCCCTTTCATCCGTACGAAAGGACATCGTTGTGCTCACATCATATAATTTCAGTGCGTATCCCGAGCTTCAAGAAAACATTTCGTTCCTCAATATTGAGGAGAGTGAAGAAACAATACTCCATGCATTCCAGTCGCTGTTAAAGGAGGACAAGATGGTCGTGCTGTTTCCTGCGCATCAGGGAACCATAAGTCGGATCACCGCCAATATTGCCTTGGATAAGCGGTGGCATCCAAAGTTGTTGAAGGTGATCTATCAGTTAAGTGAACCGATAATACCGGTTTATCTACGCACAGAATCCGTTCTCAGTCTGGTTCACTCCAAGACATTCTCATTTGACCGAATGACCTCGTTCTTCAAGGACATCAGTGCTGAGGATAAAAACGTTCAGATCCGCTTTGGTAGGCCAATAGCTGATGACGTTAAACTTAGGTTTTCCCGTAGTGATAATTTCGGTAGGTATGTGCGTGCCAGGCTTTACGCGCTGGGGAGTCCCTTGGAAGTAAACGCATTTTTTTCAACCACTCAGAATTCAGAAAGCCGAGTAAACAGGCAACAGATAGGAGCAGCGATCGATCCAGAGGTCATCGCAAAGGAATTATCCGAATTGCCATCTCAGAACCGGCTCCTTTCTCAAGGAGTGTTCGATGTGTTCATTGCATCTGCACAGACCGTACCGATGGCGTTGAAGGAGATCGGCAGACAACGGGAGATCACTTTCCGAGCCGTTGGAGAAGGAACAGGCCAAGCATTCGACCTGGACGAATACGATATGTATTACCACCAGCTTATCCTGTGGGACAGGGACGCAAGAAAAATTGCTGGCGGTTATCGCCTTGGGTTCGGTCACGAGATCATGGAACTTTATGGTAAACGTGGCTTCTACTTGCATTCGCTGTTCAAGTTCAAGCAACCGTTCCACAGTATTCTGGAGCAATCGATCGAGTTGGGAAGATCCTATGTTACTCCCGAATACCAGAAGGCACGGTTGCCACTTTTTCTTCTTTGGAAAGGTATTCTCACCGTGTTGCTCCAAAATCTGGGTTACCGATATCTCTTGGGTCCTGTCAGTATCAGTAATGAGTATTCGAGTTTTTCAAGACAACTCATTGTGGCCTTCATTAAAAAGTATTATTGGAATAGCGATCTGGCACAGCATGTCAAGCCACGTAAGGCCTTCCGGCCTTTAAAACGCGACCTCGACATTGAAGTCATTGTCAATCAACTCGGACATGAGATAACGGAGATCGATAAGGTCATTGAGGAAGTGGAACCGAAGCATTTCAAGTTGCCGGTGCTGATCAAGAAGTATATCAAGCAGGAGGCAAAGATCATCGGTTTCAATGTCGATCCGAGCTTTTCCAACGTGTTAGACGGACTCATCCTTCTTGATATGATGGATATTCCACTTGAAACTTTAGAAAAGCTTAACCATCATCTGAACTGATTTGCAAACGCTTCGCGGGATTTATCGACTTCTTGGATTTCTCTTCCTAACGTGTATTTGTATTCTTAGAATTCTAGTACCGGCTATTTTCAAAGGAAAAGACGTTAAACGGTCCATCAGGCTACGTAGGGAGCTGGCTCAACAGCTTGTGCGTTTTCTCAATGTTCGAGTCGAGGTCTCAGGAACGATTCCGTCTGATGGTATTCTGGGTGTAACCAACCACAGATCGTATCTCGATTCTATCTGCATCTTTAAGAATCTGGATGCCTGCCCTGTGGTAAAGGCGGAGGTTAGGAAATGGCCGATCATTGGCTTCGGTCTACGGCACTCTGGGACTGTTTTCGTTGACCGAAAAAGCAAGGAAAGCAGAAGAAGGACCCGCCAACAGATAGCAGATTTTGTAAGTCAGGGAATTTCTACCATCGTGTTTGTGGAAGGAACGACCTACGTTGGACCAGAGACCGGTGAGTTCCGCCCTGGAACGTTCATGACCGCCTCAGAAGGAAATTTTGATGTAGTTCCAATTGCCATTGAGTTCGAACATCATGATGTGGCGTGGGTAGGTCAAGACACCTTCATTCCTCACTTCGTGAAGATCTTTGGAAAGTATTCGGAGATCAACGTTAAAGTCTCTTTCGGGCCGATCAAGAAAAATCAGGATTGGGAAATACTACGTGATGATTGCCACGAATGGGTCAACTCAAAATTGCTTCAGATACGTGCTGAGTTCGATACATCAGTGAAGTGATCTGAATCCCTTCGGTCGCTCCGAATCCAACTCACTGCTCAATTGCGTGTCCAACTCCTTGCACCTCCAACAGATCATCATATAGCCCATGGGACCTTTCGGTTCGTCCTCGACATAATTCTTCAATGGCCACTTGGGGCAGTTGGAATTGGTATGCCATTCCAATCTATCTGCCGAGCGTCTGAAGTAAGGTTTTTCCATGCCACTAAGATCAGTACAACAGTTGACCTGAACCGCTAATTGATTATAAGACTCTGTTAATTCTGATTGTCCTAGTATTAGCTAGGACGAAATAGTGAGGTTATGTTCATGTTAAGCTAAAGTTCGGTCTTGATTCGAGGCATACTTTCGCTGTTCAGCCTCAACTAATGAAACTCCTCTTCTCCTTTGTCCTCTCCGCTATCTGCATGGCATCATTTGCCCAAAATGGAACACTTGTGGGAACGATCGTGGATACAGAAACAAATGAACCTCTTATCGGGGCCAACGTGATTTTCGGCACCACCGGTGTTACCACCGATATTGACGGGAAATACAAGATCAAGCTTCCAGCTGGAAAGCAGAAAGTTCAATTCTCGTTCATCGGTTACGAGAGTAAAACCAGAGAGGTTGAGATAGAGGATGGAATTACCGTCCGCGAGAATGTTAAGCTCAAAACCGAGGCAGTACAGCACCAGACCGTTGTTGTCTCAGCTAGTCTTTATGAGAAAAAGATCGAGGAGGAAACGGTATCTGTTGGTGTGGTGAGCAAGGAAAACCTCAAAGACAGAAACGCTCAGGAAATAGGAGAGGCCATCAATAAAACCGCAGGTGTTCAGATTCAAGACGGACAAATAACCATTCGGGGAGGAAGTTCCTATTCGTATGGTGTGGGTTCGCGTACCGCTGTTATGGTTGACGGAATGAGTGTGATGAGTGCCGATCTGGGTCAGAGCGAACTGAAATACGCACCAACTGAGAATGCTGAACAGATCGAGGTGGTAAAGGGATCGGCCAGTGTGGTGTACGGTTCTTCGGCTTTGAATGGAGTTGTAAATGTGCTGACTGCGTGGCCAAAATCTGAAAAAGCTTCTCACGAGCTGAACACCAACATTACAGTTTATGATGTTACACCAAGAGAGGATCAACAATGGTGGTCGGAATTCTCAACACGTGGAGCCCTGAATTTGACCTACCTGTACAGCCAGAAAGTTGGTAGGACCGACCTTGTTGTTGGTTCAAACATCTATTCGCATAAAAGTTATCTGGAGGAGAATGATGGTTTCATGGCTCGATTCAATGTAAAAACCCGTGTTCATCACAAGAAGAAAAAGGGGCTTAATTATGGTGTAAACTGGAATATGCAGTTTGAACAGGATGAGCGTTTCTTCTTTGCTGTTGATCTGGATACGAACGCGTACCGCTCTCTGGACGGATCGGATGACCGTTACCTGAGAATGAATGTGGACCCGCACCTTCATTATTCAGACTCCATGGGAAACAGGCACAGTGCCGAATTCCGATGGTTTTACATTCATCGTTTTGGAAACGGAGATGACCCTGATGCCATTTCCAATCAGTTCATTGAGAACTATCAATATCAGCGTCATTGGGATTGGAATAAGAACTTTAAAGAGGGCCGTAAGTACGCGCAAAAGGTGATTCTGACCACGGGAATGCCATTCACCTTAGGAATTTCATCCAGCAATCTATATCCTGGAACACGAGAAACCTATTCTGGAGCGGTCTACCTACAAGGAGAATACAAACTGAACTGGACAGGTCAAGCGGCTGCCAGACGCTCGCGCGAAAGACTGAATGGTGTAACGGATACGATAAGAGGTTTGTCTCTGATCGGAGGTTTCCGATATGAGATTCTTGGAGTTGAGGATTACTTCGAGGCCAGCCTGCCCGTTTTCCGTACTGGGCTGAATTACCAGTTTGCCCGAGCAAGTTTTTTGCGTGCATCCTTCGGACAATCTTATAGAATTCCGAGTGTTGCAGAACGCTACATATCCAACGATCTGTTCAACGCCTTGGCCATCATTCCCAACCCAGAATTGGAACCCGAAAAAGGCTGGAGTTTGGAGTTGGGGCTGACACAGGGTTTCAAGGTTTCAGATTGGAAAGGCGGATTTGATTTGGCCTTTTTCTGGCAACAATACCAACAGTTCGTAGAGTACAGATTCGTGAACATTGGTACCAACCCAGAGTTATTTGCGGACTTACCAGCAACCGTTTTCGTTGGTCTTTATCCCAATAATCTGGGCAATGCACGTGTGGCAGGATTTGAGATCGGTTGGACAGGAAATGGTAAGATCGGCCCCATCTCGCTGACGCCATCTATCGGCTATACCTATACGTACCCAGTAAACTTGGACTCAAGCGGCACCGACCCTGGAAAATATCTCGGCAACATGTTCAGCGACCTTTTCCGTAAGGTTCCCGAAGAGCGGAAAAATGAAATCCTTCAGTTCCGTTCTCGGCATCTTTTCGTTGGCGACATTTCCTTGGGTTGGAAAGGGTTTTCTGTTGGAGCTTCTGTTTACTACGGTAGCTATCCAGAGGTCATTCCTCAACTTTTCACACAAGCCATTACCATCATTGTTGGAGATGATGAAGCATTTGACAAGTACGAGAAAGACCACAAGAATGGAGATTGGGTTTTTGACGTGAGGGCAGGTTACCAGATTAACGAGAAGTTCCGAATTGGTTTTATGGTGAAGAACGTTGCCAACAGATTCTATGCGTTGCGACCCAGCCGCCCAGAGCCGATCCGTAATTATACACTTCAGTTGCGTGTCAACTTCTAATTTCAGAGCATGAAATATCTTTTTCCAGTTGTGTTTTTGTTTCTGTCCGTATTTCAGGTTCAAGCACAGCAAAAAGCCGAAGCCGACAGCTTCCTCATCAAACCCTACTTGCAATGGTCAACCAAGAATAGCATGACCGTGATGTGGGAAACCACTTCAGACGCAACTTCGGTGGTTGAATTCGGTGAAGCTTTGCCAAAAGCCAAAGAGCCGAATTTGTCTCAAAAAGTTGAGTTGTCGGATGAAAGCCTGATGCACGAGGTCGTCCTCGATAACTTGAAAGTTGAGACGAAATACGTTTACCGCGTAAAGTCCAAATTCAAGTCGGGGAAAGAGATATTAAGTCCAGTTTACACGTTCAAAACCACGGTGAATGATGACAGCGCCTTCATGTTCGCCTTTATTGGAGACACCCAGCAGAATCGCGATACACCTTGGGCTTGGAAAAAAGTGGCCGAACGGATATTTGCAGACCGCCCCAACTTTGTTGTAAACGCGGGAGATATTGTCGATGTTGGGTCAATAAAGGAACAATGGGTGAATGAGTTCTTCGCTCCCGGTCATCCTGTAATGAGCCGTTATTCCATGTACACCGTGCTTGGAAACCACGAACAGGATGACGATTTCTACTATCAATACATGGCCAATCCAGCGCCAGAGTACTTCTACAAGTTCCGATACGGTAATGCCGATTTTTTCATGATCGATAGCAACAAGGATGTTTCTGAAGGTTCAGAACAGTACGATTGGTTGGAATGGCAATTGGCAAAAAGTGATGCCACTTGGAAGTTTGTGGTGCATCACCATCCACCATATTCTTCAGAAGAAAATGATCAAGGCGACACCTACATCGGTGCATCGACTTACACCACTAAGACCATCAATCTGGTTCCGCTTTATGAGAAATATGGCGTGGACTTCTGTCTATTCGGGCATACCCACATGTATGAGCGTTCGTGGCCCATTTTTGAGAATCGTGTGAACCTGAAGAATGGTGTGGTTTACATTAATTCTGGTGGCGCTGGAGGTGGTTTGGAAGATTTCGACCCAACGCGTTCTTGGTTCGCACAGGAGCTACAGACCGGACATCATTACACCACCTTCGCCATTTTCGATAGAACCATGGTTTTCAAAGCCATTGATCATGAAGGCCGGTTGTTCGATACGTTCCAGTTGGAGAAACCTGAGGATGAAACAACCGCTAACCGTATGTTGCAACCGCCACCACCAATGATAACGGTCGACAAACTTGTTTT
>JBJOHR010000180.1:0-15926 GCA_046047575.1 Bacteroidota bacterium
CCAGACCAGGCTCTTTCAAGGATTGAAATTCAGATTAGGCTTTCTCATATATTTGGTACGCATTTTGACAAAGACACCGATCAACTTAAATCCTAAATCATGAAAAAAGTACTTACACTCTTGGTAGCCTGTTCAGCGCTGACCTCTTTTGCTCAAGACACAGATGTGGACATTGACGTTAACATGGGCGGCATGGGAATAGACATGAACGTGAACATTAACGAAACGTACACAGAAACACGCACCACCACTACAACCACTACCACCTCGACCAGCGGAGGAGCTGATTATTACGTTATGCCCGGTTACAATGGTCCGGTGGGTTGCCCATGGCCAATGGACGAAGGCGAATTTTCGAATGCCGAACGTTCCATTGCTTCAAAGACCTTTTCTGATTCTAAAATGACCTTGGCCAAACAGGTGACAGGAGCCAATTGTCTTACGGCAGATCAGGTAAAGCGTATAATGATGCAATTCGATTTTGAGTCAGACCGACTGGACTATGCCAAATTCGCCTACAACAAGACCTTTGACATTGGTAACTACTATAAACTCAATGATGCGTTCGATTTCGAGTCGAGTATTGACGAGCTTGATGCTTATATCAACGGTCGTTAATTAGAGCAGACCTTAATTGAAAAGCCCCGATTCGGATTCCGAATCGGGGCTTTTGTTTCTTCAGGGTCTTTGTATTTCAACTCAGACCGCAAAGCGTTTCGGTATCTGATACCGAACAAGAGTGGTTGGCTTACGCCTTACCCAAGATCTTGAACATTCCTGTTCCGCAGGTAGGGCAAACTCCTTTCAACGCTTTGCGCTGATTTTTCATTACCACTTCCTTAGAGTCTTTCATTGCTCTCTTTGCTTTGCACTTTACACAATAAGCTTCAGCCATTTTAAATAGTTTTTGGTTAACAATTGTTTAAATGTAAGAACAAATGAACACGAACTCCCGAATAAATCAAATAATTCTGGCAATAAGTTATTAACGATTATCCAAGAACGATTGAAGTTGAAACATTGTGGCACCTAGGAGCCGCAACGTGGTCTGCTTTAAATGCCGGATTTCCATGGAGATAATCCGTTCGTTAGTGGCTAGTAACCAATAATTTATGACTTTCGCATTCATAAAATCAAACTCATGTCAGATACTCTCAGCACCACTAAAGTTCATAACTACAGCGCAGGACCTTGTATTCTGCCAAACGAGGTTTTTCAACAGGCAAGTCAGTCTGTTTTGGAATATGCTGGAACTGGACTTTCCATCTTGGAGATGTCACATCGCAGCAAGGAGATCGTTTCGATGACCGAAAACACGGTTTCTCTGGTAAGGGAATTATTGGGTGTGCCAGAAGGATATTCCGTGTTGTTCCTTTCGGGCGGAGCAAGTCTTCAGTTTTATATGACCGCACTCAACCTGATGAAGGTCAACGGAACAGCCGGATATATTGACACTGGAACATGGGCCAGTAATGCCATCAAGGAGGCCAAGCGCTTGGGAAATGTGCAAGTGTTGGCATCGTCTGCAGAAAGTAACTACAATCATATTCCGAAAGGATACGATGTTCCTGCGGGGTTGGATTACCTGCACTATACAACGAACAATACCATTTTCGGTACCGAGTTTTTCCACACACCTAAAACCGACTCACTGCTGGTGGCCGACATGTCTTCTGACATCTTCAGCAGACCGATCAATGTGGCCGATCACGACCTTATATATGCAGGTGCTCAGAAAAATCTTGGACCAGCAGGTGTTACCTTGGTCATTGTGAAAGATGCTATTCTGGGAAAAACAGGAAGAGATCTGCCCTCCATGCTCGACTATCAAGTTCATATCAAGGGCGAAAGCATGTTCAACACTCCTCCTGTTTACGCCATTTACGTATCCATGCTCACCTTGGAGTGGTTGAAGAAGAATGGAGGAATTGCGTGGATAGACAAACGCAATCAGCAGAAGTCTGATCTGCTATATGGTGAGATAGACCGCAACCCCCTCTTTGCTGGAACGGCAGCTGTAGAAGACCGTTCAAGGATGAACGCCACATTTGTGTTAAGGGATGAATCGTTATCCGATGAGTTCAACACCATGCTAAATGCTGCTAACATAAGCGGATTGAAAGGTCACCGATCTGTTGGTGGATTCCGGGCCAGCATGTATAATGCATTGCCCTTGGAAAGTGTGCAGGTGCTGGTAGATGTAATGAAGGAACTGGAAAGAATAAAAGGCTGATGGCGTTGATCCTTGCCAATGACGGGATCGATCCCGAAGGAAAGCTACTGTTGGAAAAGGCGGGCTTTGTTGTGCAGACCGAAAAAGTGGCGCAGCAAGATCTTGCACAATTCATAAGCACCAATAAGGTGGTAGCAGTGCTGGTAAGGAGCGCCACACAGATAACGGCTGTAGAATTGTCGAGCTATGATGGGCTCAAAGTGATCGGTAGGGCAGGTGTTGGACTTGATAATATTGACCTGAACGCGGCCAAGGCCAGTGGCATTGCAGTAGTTAACACACCTGCGGCCTCTTCACAATCCGTGGCCGAACTCAGTTTGGCACACCTCTTTGCGTTGGCCAGATTCATCCATCTTTCTAATCGGGAAATGCCGGTAAGCGGTCATGATGGTTTCGATAAACTGAAAAAGTCCTTTTCAGCAGGATGGGAACTTCAGGGTAAAACCTTAGGCATAATCGGGTTCGGTCGTATAGGGCAGGCACTTGCCAAAATGTCGCTCGGTCTGGGAATGAATGTGACCATGTATGACCCATTCGTGCAGCGATGCGACCTGGAAATAGAGCTACCGAACACGATCCGCTTCAGAACCACGATCGAATCCATGGGTTTTGATGAAGTGATCACTACGGCCGATGTCATCTCCTTCCACGTACCTAAACCAAAAGGTGGAGCCATGATAGGCAAAGAAGAGCTGGATGCGATGAAAACCGGGGTCGTCCTGCTGAATGCTTCGAGGGGAGGTGTTATTGACGAGATTGCACTTTTAGAAGCACTTGATTCTGGAAAGGTGGCTGGAGCAGGATTGGATGTTTTTGAGAACGAACCTACCCCAAGACCAGCGTTACTTCATCACCCGAGAGTTTCTGTAACGCCACATATTGGAGCATCGACCATGGAGGCTCAAGCGCGTATCGGTATTGAACTGGCCGAAAAGGTCATCGCAACCATTGGCTGATTTCATCATCTTTGGCGCATGGCAAGGGTAAGACCTTTCAAGGGAATTCACCCACGACCCGACAATGTCCCGCGAGTTGTCAGTAGGTCGTACGAGTCCTATTCTTCCAAGCAGGTGGCAGAAATTCTGCGCAATAACCCCGAATCATTCATGCATGTTATCAAGCCTGAAGTGAAACTAGGTAAACGGTGTGCAGCCAATTCTCAGGAACTCTTTGCCCAGAGCCGCCACGTTTTTGAGCAATTGTTTGAACAAGGAACCTTTCTGCAAGATCCAACACCCTGTTATTATGTGTATACCCAGCATTACGGAAAGCAGAATTTCACGGGAATTCTAGGCTGTGCCTCAGTGGAGGACTATGACAGTGGGGTGATCAGGATACATGAGCAGACCATTGCCAGTAGGGAAGGCGTGTTGCGCGATTATTTAGATGTGGTGGAGATCAATGCAGAACCTGTCTGTTTCACGTATCCCCGTAGTGGCAGTTTGGAATTGTTGACCGAGATCATCAAACAGAACCCACCCATGTTGGAATTTGAGGATGATGAAGGGAAAAGACATCAACTTTGGAAGGTAGACGACCCTGAATGGACAGCGAAATTCACTGAGAAATTCGGTCTGCTCGAACACGTCTATATAGCAGATGGTCACCACAGGTCAGCTTCTTCTGTTCTGCTGGCACACGACCGGTGGGTCAATGCCAAAGGAGTTACAGGTAATGAACCATGGAACTATTTCTTGGGTATTTATTTCCCAGATGATCAACTTAAGATTTTTGAGTTCAATAGAATAGTGAAGGACTTGGGGAACAAGGGCATTTCTCAGTTCTTAGAAGAGCTTTCGTACGACTTTGAGATCCACTTCAAGGAACAGATCCCTATTAAACCCGAACAGCCGGGTCAGTTCGGAATGTGTTTGGCCGGAAACTGGTATAAGCTGGTTTACAGACACAGAAAAAGCACTGAAGTGGTGGCTTCTTTGGATGTGAGCATCCTTTCTGACAGGATACTAGGGCCCTTGCTTGGGATTCGCGACCTCAGGAAAGACGATCGCATCAGTTTCGTTCCTGGGACCAAAGGCCTGATTGAACTGGAAAGACTGGTGAACACCGGCAAATATGATGTGGCGTTTTCACTCTATCCAGTGCGGGGAGAAGATTTCTACGCCATTTCAGACCAAGGCAAGACCATGCCGCCAAAGAGCACTTACATTGTTCCTAAACTGATGAGCGGATTGGTAGTTTACAGCTTGCGGGGTTGATCAATTGCCCACCGCCTCTTCTTCCGTCTGCGCGGTAATATACTTGGCTATGTTGGGTTTGAAGTAATTCTCGCCTTTCATCACCTTACCGTCTTCTCGATAAATAGGTTTACCATCAGCTCCCAATTTGCTCATGTTGCTACGGTGGATCTCGTCAAAAATGTCAGCAATCCGATCTTGTAGTCCGTGTTTGCAGATGGTGCCGTAAAGGATGTACATCATATCGCCCAAGGCATCTGCAATTTCAACGATATCACCATTTTTGGCCGCCTCCAAGTATTCTTCATTCTCCTCATGCATCAATCGGTGCCGCAGTAAGACATCGTCTTCAGAAAGCGAACTTTCTGGACGGTCGCTATTTGCAATTCCAAACGCATGGTGAAACTCGTAAACAGATCGGATCTTACTTTTTAGCGAATGATCGGTGCTCATGGTCAATAGTAGAGATATACAGATTTAAGAATATTCCCAGCAAGCATTCGATGTTCTTCGGTCAGCTTTCCGGTGGCATTATAAATGTAGTCCCTTGAATTTGTCAACTCGCCATTGGCCAAACGGTGTTCCATGGAACTTATCAACCCGTACTGTGAAAAACTGTAGCGGGTTCTTCCCAAAAATTCAAAAGTGGAAGAGTAGAACGTAACGCGGTAGTAACTGGACTCATTGGAACTGAAATAATCGAAATTCCGATAGTTTAAGAGAGAATCATTACCGTCATACATCGAAATGCGATAAAGCAAACCATCATCCTGAAAGTATCTGAATTCTGAATAGTGAGTCACCAGACCATCTTTCACTAAGGTTTCGCGCAGGCGCTTACCTTCAGCATACTCAATTTCCAACGAACTATCGTTGGGGCCGTAAACAATGAGTGCCAAGCTATCCAACTCATTGTAATGGTACGTTCTTACCCGAGTATCCTTGTCGGGGAATTGCTCTGAAACCACCGACAACTGACCGCTGATGTAGTGTTCTTTGGTAGTCTTGACCCAATTTAGATTCTGATCGAATATCAATGAACTGAACACCGAATCTCCTTCCTGTTCAAACTCTACAAATCCTTGAGGAAGACCATTGAAATAACGATATTCTCTGCACAGATAACCCTCCATTCCAGTTTCTTCGCATGGCACAAGAACGTCTGTTTTGCAACCGACAATTGAGGCAAGCACGGCTATGAACAGGAGTTTTTTCATTGGTGCGTGAAAATAGAAATAAGACCTTTCTGTTAAGGTCGTTCAATTAGCATGGCTTTCATTCATGAAAGACTAAATTTGGATTCCCTATTGTTTAGAAAATGAAACGAACATTCCTTCTGGTCGGTCTTATCGGCTTGGCCGTAATTCAAATGCAAGCCCAAAACATACTTCGCGGCCCTTATCTGCAATTTCCAACATCGAGCAGCATGAAGGTTATGTGGCGAACGGATGTTTCCACCCCTGCACGCGTTTACTACGGAACTTCTCTTGCTACGGTAATGGATAATTACGTTGACGTTACAACTGCCGAGACCGACCATACCGTGAATATTACGGGTTTGGAGCCGTACACAGAATACTTCTATGCGGTAAGCGATGGCAACACGGTACTTGCAGGGGCTGATATGAATCATCGGTTCCGAACTTCCCCTACCATAGGAACCGTGCAGCCTATCAGAGCTTGGGTGATTGGCGATTTCGGGAAGGGAAACGACAAGCAGATGGATGTTAAAGAAGCGTTCTTGGACCATGTAGGAGACGATATGCCGGATCTTTGGTTATGGTTGGGAGACAATGCCTACGATGATGGAACAGATGATGAATTCCAATACAAGGTCTTTGGTACGCAATATGGCTATGGCGAAGTTTTTCCTCGCGTTCCATTTATGGCAACTCCAGGCAATCACGACTACGGGTCGGTGCTCAATATTTTAACGGGCGCCAATCCAACTCAGCACGATGGACCGTATTTCGATATTGTGGACGTTCCCACAAATGGAGAGATCGGAGGTGTGCCTTCGGGATACGAACTCTATTATTCCTATGATTACGGAAACGTTCATTTCATTTCCATGAATTCGGAGATCGGATCCATTTTTTCTGGTTCTTGGGATTGGACAGGAGCCAGCCCGTTCAACAACTTCAGCACTTCGCCTTTTACTGATTGGCTGCATGCCGATCTTCAGGCCAACGATAAACCATGGGTCGTAGCATATGTGCATCAGCCTCCTCATACAGATGGCTCGCACGATTCAGATGCTTTTTGGGAAGTTTACATGAAAGCCATGCGCGAAAACATCATGCCTATTCTTGAAAGCTATGGCGTTGATCTGGTTTTGGCCGGTCATAGCCACGTTTACGAACGTTCGTATCTGATCAACGGATTCTATTCAGAACCCGGAAATTATGACCCGAGTCAGCATTTGGTCGATGGCGCAAGCGGCAAACTCTCGACTGGCGAACCATATTTGAAATACACCGATGGGCCGAATCCGAATTTCGGCACACTTTATATCGTGCAAGGGAATTCTGGCAGCAACGATGCCGATGCCAGTTTGCAGCATCCGGCAATGTATTACGGACACGGTTGCGACACCTGTGTCGGTTCTACCATGCTTTACATCAATGGCGATACGCTCTCTGGTTATTATCTCACCAAAGACGGAGAAATTTTGGATGATTGGGCCATTATTAAGCAGGCTTACCCGAACTCGATTCAGGAACACCCTTTGCAAGCGGTTTCCGGATTGGACGTTTACCCGAATCCGTTCCGCAATGAGACCAATGTTCGGTTTGATGTGAACGAAAACCTGTGGGCGAATGTGGAATTGGTCGATGTTTCGGGCAAGATCCTGCACACCTACCACCGCGGAACCATGGCGCCTGGGGCCAAGAATTATATGGTGAATGCCGCTGAATTAGGGCTGAGCAAAGGGGCTTATCTCATTCGCGTAATGACGGACAAACGCCCAGCGGTAGCACGCCTCATCAAGGTGGAATAAACAGGAATGAAATCAGCGTTTGCGCTCCTTTTTATTATTGGATTGAATCTTTGTGCTGTTGCGCAAGAGGTGGCAATTTCTGGTACCATCAAAGGTTTGGCCGATGAAAATATGGTGGTCACCTTTCCGCCAGATTGGTTTGGAAATTCTTGGAAAGAAGACCTTGTGGTTTCATCTGGAACGTTTCAAAAGTCATGCTCGATTCCCGCTTCAGGACGCTTGCAGTTGCATTATAAAGACAAGGATAGAACCCTCTATCTGTGGAAAAATGCAACGAAGCTTGATTTACAGTTCGATGCTGATTTCTTGGACGGTGAAATTCAACTGAATGGAGATGCGGCTGCGATTGACGGGTTCATGCAGATCGTTGACGAGAAGTTCGCAAGCAGGTTTTCGCTGAAATGGTTGGAAGAACAGTCTAAAGACGCCACCAACATTGATGCCATGGAAATGGATGCATTTTCAACAAGAAATGACGTCATCCATCTACTGGAAACCTTCCAAACTGCACTGCCTGACGAGTTCAAAAAGTCCTTTAACAATCATGCAGCGTATTTCTATTACCTGTCACTGTTCAAGTTTTCTGAAGCAAAAACAAGGTCAAGTGCTATTCCAAAGGCATCGGAAATTCCCAAAGTGCTGATCGAAGGATTGACTTGGGAACGGATGAACCGCGCTGATGAGCTCGATAGTGAGTATTTCCGAGAGCTGTTGGTTTCGTTTGTGGCATACAAAGCTTTAGAGAATTACGATTTTATGAAGTTTCCAGACAGAGCGGCCGCTGTTCAGGAGGCATACAATGTGGCCCGCGCGGAGTTGAGGGGTTTGCCACTGCAGTTCTATCTGACAAGCGTTATGCTGAATGAGGCGAGCAATGTTCAACCTTCGCTTCTTCGTCAAATGCGGGATTTTCTTGCAACTACTGAGAATTCAAATGTCTATGTCCAATTGGTTGTAGATAGTTTGGGAGAACGATTGGTTTCTAAGGATGACGAGCCAGTGGTTGTTCTGAAAGGAGACGTTGACCATACCGAGATCGATGTAGAGGTAATGGGAGAGGATGGAAGTAGCTTCAAATTGTCGGATCTCAAAGGCAAGGTCGTGTATCTGGATATTTGGGCCAGTTGGTGCGGACCGTGCCGCCAACAGTTCCCTGCCGCGAAAGCGCTGAAGGAACAACTGTCGAAAAAAGAAATGAAGAATATCGAGTTCCTCTACATTTCAATTGACAACACTGAAACAGTATGGAAAAAGGCAATCGAGGAGCTCGGAATAGAAGGAAAACACGGCCTTTCCAAAGGCGGTTGGGGTTCTGAGGTAACGGCCAAATTCGGTGTAAGTAGCATACCGCGATATCTTATATTCGATAAGAAGGGAAAGGTGGTGGACCCGAATGCGCCAAGACCCAGCGACCCACGGCTCATTGATATTCTCAGGAAACTGGCTGAGCAGTGATCCGCTAAGGTTTCAGCTCCATGTCGTCTCCGAGCCAGTTAGCACCAACGTACAGTTTGTAAGGGGCTTCTTCCAGATCGGCAAGAACGCATTCAACCTTTCTGTTGACCATGTGGGTCATAAAGTTCATGCCTAGTTCCAATTCAACGGTGTAGCACTTTTTGCCGTTCCAAGTAGCTATGCCTTTTACCACAGCATTCACCGTTCTTCCTTCGCCTTTTTCGTTCTTCACCTTAAAACTTATCTGCCTGGTAATGTTCTTCTCCATTGGAAAGGAAGCATTCATAACTGCAACACTATTGGCGTTAATGACACACAATTTCATGGTGTCCGACACCGCTGCGGCCCAAAGAACATTGGATTCTTTTACGTGTACGGGTTCCTCTTTTGCCACCTCGGTCTTGGTCTGTGCAAAGCAGAAACTCGAAAAGAAAAGGAGAACAGTGGTAATATTTTTCATGGTGCCGTTCATTGGATCGAACAAATTTAGCAAGCCGAGGCAACCCACAACATTCGTCATCGTTCTACTTGCAGACATTCCACTTTTTCCCGGGGAGTTAGGCCGATGCTTTCGCTACGAAACCAAAAACCTGACTCCCTTTCCTTTTGGGTTAATTTGCACTGGTGAATTTCCTCGGACATATTTTTCTGACCCCGAATGACGATGAATTGCTGTTGGGCAACTTCATAGCCGATTCGGTTAAGGGAAACCCAGATGGTCGTTATTCAAAAGGCGTTGCGGATGGAATTCGCTTGCATAGGGCCATCGATGCGTTTACCGATCGGCATCCTTTGGTCAGAAAAGGGGTGGAACGTTTCCGAAGTACGCAAGGCAGGTATTCACCTGTGGTTATCGATGTGGTTTACGACCATATTCTGGCCAGTAATTGGGACACTTTTCACAACGAAGAATTGGGTGTTTTCACACAATCTGTCTATCAGCGGCTACAGGCGTTATCCGCTTATTTTCCAACTCCTGTTCAGCAGTTTTTCCCATACATGAAACAACAGGATTGGCTTTACAATTATCAATTTGAATGGGGTTTCCGAAAATCGCTGGAAGGGCTGGACAAACGATCTTCCAATCCAACAGAGATGCACAAGGCGGTAGAAGTTTACCAATTGAATAAGAATGAATTCTTTGATGAATTCAGCAGTTTTATTGCCGAAGCCACAAACGGTGTGAAGGATTATTCGCTGAGCTGAAGCGAACTGACCGGTATCAGACTCACACCTTTATAAAAGTATCCCAAGATCTGGCTGTACGTGTATCCACTTTCTGCCATTTTCATGGCACCCTGCTGACATAGACCCACACCGTGGCCGTATCCTTTTCCGAGGAGTGAGACAGTACCATCCGTTACTTCTACGTCAAAAAATGAAGAACGTAAGGAAAGCATTCTCCGCATGGCAGTGGTTTCAACCGAGTCTGTGTTCATTCTAAAATACCTGCTCCGCGTTTCACTGCTCCAAGCCCAAGATGAATCGATGGATGTGGGTGTCAGATCCAATTGTGTCAGAAATTCTTGAACTGGAATTTTCATTTCCCAGACTGCACTTCTTGACGAAAGACAGAATGTGTCTTTCACGGATCGGAGGTAAGACCGCTCTTCTTTCCAAACGTCTTCAGAGTTGGCCGTTTGGCCACCGCAGTTGGCGTGGAAGGCGCTCAATATCAGGTCATTCTCTTTGCTGACCATTACCGTTCCTGCTGTTGCAGCCGTAGCCTTCACCACTTGTTCTGTTGGAGTTTTCAGCCCAGAATAAACTTGACAGTGCTGATGATCGCACACGTCAAATCCGTCAGCAGCGTGGCGCCCGGTGTTTCGAACTGCATACGTTCGACAAATGATGCTTTGAATCTTGTAGAACTCATCGGCAGCGCCATAACCGACCTCAGCCTGCACTACCCGGCTTACGTATCGTTCCAAACTTACCGTATTCACCAATTTCAGTTTGCCTTTATCTACTCCAACTTCAAGCGATTCGTAATAGATCCGGTCCTTTTGGTCATGGTCGGCTCTAAACTTAAAAGAAGGACGACTGCCGGATCCCATCAGGGAAAGACTGCTCAATGTATCGCATAGCCCGTAGGCACTTTTAGCAATGATATTGTGCCCGGAAATGGAGATTGAAACGGCATCATCAGATCGGAATCGGTAGATCGTATCGCCTGTCACGTTAAGGATCATGTAACTTCCCTCGTTCGGAGAGATCATTACACTGGTTACTTTTTGGTCGGAAAGAAGCCCTACCCGAATTTGTCCATGCGCAGTCGGTTGGAGCAAACTGAAGCAGATGAGCAGCAGGATGCCGTGTGCAACACATGCCTTAATTAAGGCCGCCAAAACTTTATTCACCGCAACGGTAGCATCGGTCAAATGTTCCTTTTTCATTGGGTAAAAACAGATATTTTTGGAGCTCTGAACAATCGGCCTAAAATAACCCGAAAAGCGGGTAAATACATGGTATTGAATTTGCGTTTATTCCTCTGCTCATTATTGTTCCTATATGTTCAGCATGCATGCGCGCAGGTAAGCTTTGAAAGCCAAGAGGAGTTAGTAAAAGCGGCAAATTCCTACTTCGAGACAAAGGATTACGAGAAGGCTAAACCGCTGTTCTCGCAGTTGCTTAGCAAGGATGCCTTGAATCCTGATTACAATTATCGTTTCGGTGTTTGTATCCTTTTCACTGAGTCTGACCCGTTGAAGCCTTTGCCTTACATTGAAGGCGGAGCAAATAGTAAAGGGGTCAATGTTGAGGCCTATTATTTTCTTGGGAAAGCGTATCAGTTCAATTATCGGTTTGATGATGCCATTACCTATTTCGAGAAAGGCAAAAAGGCAGGCTACTCAGCACCCGATGTGGATCTGGACAAATGTGTTGACGAGTGTAGAAATGGGAAGATACTCTTTAACCCTTCGCTGGATTTTGAGCCGGCCCAAGACAAGGAAGTGATAGCTGCTGAGTTCTATCGGCCGTATGACTTCCGTAAGCTGAAGGGAAAGGTGATTCCCATGCCACCGAATTTCAAGACCAAGTACGATGAAAAGAATTTGCTGGGAACCGTGGTTTACACGCCTTCTAACAGCACAACTCTTGTTTATGCAAGCTATGGCGAAGACGGATTGAATGGTAAAGATCTTTACCGAGTAAACCGTTTGCCCAATGGCGAATGGGCGTTGCCGCAGCGCTTGCCGAACACCATCAATACCAAGTATGATGAAGACTACGCCTTTTTTGATGAGGAAGCGAATATGCTGTTCTTTGCTTCAGAAGGGCACAACACCATGGGTGGGTTCGATGTGTTCAGTTCACAGTACGATCCATCAACCAATTCTTGGTCGGTGCCGGTCAATCTTCAGTATCCGATCAATTCGCCATTTGACGATTTCCTGTATGTGAGCGATCCAGAAGGACAAGTTGCATTCTTTACTTCCAAACGCGGAACGGAGCTTGGTAAGTTGCGCGTGTTTAAAACCTTGTTGTACGATCCAGCGCAAGTAGAACTCTCTGTGGTCGAGGGAACCTACGATGATCAGACCGACAGTGTATTCAATTACATGGTGGCCACGGTGCTTGATCCAAAGACCAATCAGGTAATCGGAAAGTATAGAAGTCAGCGTGAAACCGGAAAGTATGTTCTGATACTGCCCCCGCAGAATGACTATGTGATGGATGTGGGGCCGAGAGAAGCAGATGGGTTCAGGTTTGACCTTGACGTACCTAAATTGGACGATAGTAAACCTTTGGCGCAAGGTATTACTTATCGGACGGCAGGCGGACAAGGGACCGTGACCGTTACCAATTATTTTGATGCCGTGGGCAAACCGGATACAGTTGCCTTGGCCCAAAATCGACCGCAGGCCGAAGTTGAAGAGCGCATGGTTGCCATGCCTGATGCGACCGAAATTCTGGCGGCTCGAACTGCTCAACGAAGTGCGCAGCAACAAGAATCAGCTCTGCTTGAAGAAGTTGCAGCTGTGGAAGCAGCCCTTTTGGAGGAAGAGAAAGCCAAAATTGAAGCTGCTAAGAAAGAAGAAGCAGACCGCCTGAACAGGGAATTGGAGCAAAAGGCAAATGCTGAAAGGGAAGCAGCAGAAACTGCCATGCGAATTGAAGAGGAAGCACGCTTAGAAAGGGAATTGGAGCAAAAGGCAAATGCTGAAAGGGAAGCAGCGGAAACTGCCATGCGAATTGAAGAAGAAGCACGCTTAGAAAGAGAATTGGAGCAAAAGGCAAATGCTGAAAGGGAAGCAGCAGAAACTGCCATGCGAATTGAAGAGGAAGCACGTTTGAAAAGGGAATTGGAGCAAAAGGCAAAGGCTGAAAGGGAAGCAGCGGAAACTCTAAGGCGAATTGAGGAGGAGAATGCCAAAATACAAGCATTGCAAAAAGCCCAGGAAGCAGAAAGACTTAAAGAAGAATTGGCCAAAGCAGATGCAGACAAGCAAGCACTCGAAATGGCCGAGTTGCAGGTGGCCAAGGAACGAGAACAGGCAGAACAGCAACGTCTTGATAGCATTGCCAACGCTGACCGGATAGCGGCACAGATCGCCCGTGAGGAAGCAATCGTTGATTCGTTGGAATCTGTAGCTGCGGAGATCCGAAAAGATAGTTTGAATCAGATAGCTCTGGAGGCCAAGCGAGTAGAGGAAATAAGACAGGCCGAAACTCGAGCCAAATTGGTGGCAGATAGCTTGTCGGCAATAGAAGCATTGGCGCTGGAATCTGCAGCACAGGAGTTGATCGTTGCCAAAGCAAAGGACGATTCGCTTATGGCCATCAAAGCCATTGAGATTGCCGACAGTTTGCGTAAAGCTGAGGAATTTGCTCTGGCCGAAAAACAGCGTCTGGAACAAATAGCCCGAGAGGTTGAGGCTGCCAAGGCTAAAGCAATGCAGGATTCGAGCTTGGTGGCAGATGTGGAAGTTGTAGAAATGGAGCAGTTGAGCCTTTTGGAGGAGATGGCCGCCAAAGAAGCTGAAATCCTAGCTCAACAAAAGCAGATGGCACAGGCAGATCCTTTGCCTGAAGTGCCGAAGCTCAATTCAGAGGAGGTTTCCAGCAGTGAAGAAATAAACCAAACAGAAGTCATAAGTGAAGCCGACCTGTTCCTTCAAACCATTGCTCGGTTAGAAGAACAAAAGAAGAGGCAAGAGGCGGAAGTAAGCGCTGAAAATCAAAGACAGGCTGATGAGCGGCAAAAAGCTAAACAGGATAAGATGGTCACGGCTGTTCAGGAACAATCTGAATTGGCGAGTGATTCCATAGCTAAGCCAGATTCATCTGACACTGGCTCTGGTCTTACGGAGGAATCATCCGAAGGGGAGGAAATGCCCGTTACCCTGAAAAGCAATGCCGATCCCGAGGAGTACTTGGCAGCATTGGCTGATATTGAGAAAGAGATAGCGAAGGACGAACAGGTTTCAACCAAATCGTACGAATTACAGGACTTGGAAAAGAAAAGTGCCGATGGATCTGCTGCCGTTGATCCGCTACTTCAGGCAACAATAGATGCAGATCGAAAAGCACTTTCTGAGCATCAGAAAATTGCGGCTGAGAAAGAGCAGGCATTGAGAGATCAGATGGCGAAAGACAAGGAAGTGGTCAGGTCGGTAGTAGAATCTGATGTAAAAGAAGTGGACCAAATTGAGCAGGAATTACTTCAGGGATTAGCTGAGGAGAAACCAAGAACTGACATCGTTCCTGACATTGTGGAAGAAAAGGAATCGATAGAAGAACCGATCGCTGCGGTTCCAGAATCAGCTCCCTTGCTGAACGAACACCAAGAAAACGAGCTTCAAATTGATGAAACGCTTCTAGCAGAAGCAGATGCTGCGTTGAATGAAACCCTAGTACCTGAACCTGATTCTATTGACGACAGACTTTTGGTGGAAGAAGCTGAATTACCTGTTCCATCTGAACCAACCCAAGACCATGTTCTAACGCAGGAAGAAGCCGTCATTGCTTCTGAAGTGGAGGCTGAGGTTGAGATAGTGCCTGCGGATCCGAGTTTGGTTGTTGACGAACCGGTACAAGTCTCGGAGCCGGAGGTGACCATGGTGGATACTGTGATTCTTGATGAAGTGTTAGCTGAAGCGGATCAAATGATCGAAAAAATCCAAGAGAAAGAGTTATTGGTTGAAGAGCTTGCAGAAATGAAAGAGCCAGTGGCGGAAAAGCCGATAGTTGTAGAATCTCCCAACACAAATATCACGGCAACCGAAACACAACGATTCTCTGGAGAGGTGGCGCTGCGTGATTACGGTAAAGGAACTACGGACTTTAGCAAGGTGAAAGATCCGGCCATGATGCGTTTAGTTAAACGAATGCGTGCGGAAGACATCGGTAGAATGGCTGTGCTGAAGAATATGAAAAATCAGTGGGTCGATGCGGGAAGATCTCAGCAGGTGTTGAAAGAACTGAAGGCCAATGACCGTAATAAGGATGTCTTGGCCAATTTGCCTCAGACGCAAGTACGCGAGGAAACACTTAAAAACCCGTTCAATAAGGATGATCTTCGTTCCAGAGAGGGCGTTTCCTACAAACTGGACATTCGACTTGCGGCAGCCAATGTGTCCGAAACGGTTTCGGAAGCAATGAGTGCCGAACAGGCTGCGACTTTCTCCATGCCCGATTTCAATCTGTCTTCCGGTTATTTCAGCACTTATGCAGACGCTCAAGCAGAAATGAGGTATTACCGAGGGAAAGGGTTCGACTCGGTTCAGATCATCGCTTTTCTAAATGGTGAGCCAGTTTTGCTGTCCACCGTTCAGAATATCCCGTTCATCGATTAAAATTCTCGATAGATAAGTAAAATAGTTATCTTCATCGGTGATTTTACAATAATGGAGTTGGACCCACTTTTTAATCTGGACCTGGAAGTTGAGTTTCAAGAAGAACTCGATCAGTTGGTGCAAGCACCGAAGTGCCTCGTTGTACACAATGACGATTACAATACCTTCGACTTTGTGATTGAAGCCTTGATCGAATACTGTGGGCACGAACCAATTCAGGCTGAACAGTGCACTTACATTAT
>JBJOHR010000181.1:0-14035 GCA_046047575.1 Bacteroidota bacterium
TCAGGCAGACATTGACAAAGAAGCTTCAATCATAGGACTGGAAGAGTCTGATATGTAAAATACGGTTATTGGATTCTCATCTTGGAATCTCAGGTCGGATTGGTCCCCGATAAACTGAACAGCTTTTTTAGGTTTTAGCTGGTATCCAAGATAGGAATTAGGCAGGGTTTTAGGTTTCCCTTCCAATTCATTAGAATCCGGTTTGTTGGTTAAAGGTGCGCTTAGGCGCACCTTTTTCGTTTATAAAAAAACCGCGAGTAAATGAATACTCGCGGTTTTGGCACTGGCTGAGAAAGATCTCTAAAACGAATCCAACCCCTATTACATCCGTTAAGCCAGGCCAGTCGAAGTTAGTGCGGCCAACCCCTTGGTATCCGACACTAAAATTGTGTTCCGATCAAATTTTATGATCTTATCCCTCTTCAGTTCATTCAACACACTTGTAACAAATTGTCTTGAAGTACCGGTAAGGTTTGCAATATCTTGATGCGTGAGAAAATGCTCGAGAAGAACTTCGTCACCGAACACTCGTCCTACACTATCAACCATCTCTTTAATGAATTCAACCACACGTGTCCTTGAATCTTTGAAAATGATCGATTCCAATCGGCTCTCGGTTTTTCTGATCCGTGACCCGATACGGTCAATCAGACGAAGACTCAACTCTGGATTTCCCTGCATCACTTTTTTCAGGTCAGCCACATAGATCATGTAGAAAGAGCATTCTTCTTTCATCGTGACAGCAAACTCGTTACGCTTCTCTTCTCCTGCCAAACCCATTTCTCCAAATAGGTCACCAGGCTGAATGATAGATTTGATCACCTCGCGTCCATCTTCTGAATAATTTCCAACTTTGATTCTGCCCTCTTTAAGGATAAACAGAACTTCACTGGGATCCCCAGGGTGGTACACGTAAGAATTCTTAGGCCTTGACCTAAGGGTAGTAAAGTGTGACACTTCTTCTAAGACCGATCTCGGAATATTGTCGAACAGATTGAACTGTTCCAGATGAATATAGTTCGCTTGAATGTCCATGACTTAATGCTTGTCTGCGTGAAACACGTAACAAATATGGGCCATATTGTTCAAATATCAATGACCCAGTGGTAGACAATACCGTGGACAATTAGGTGGACAATGTGATTTTTGAAGCTAAAAACGTTCTATGAAATCTTGCAATGAACGATCATCTTCTACTTCTAATTTCTTCTTTAAGCGGTAACGGCCCTTCTTGACTGACTCGGGTGAAACTCCAAGGATATTGGCTATCTCTTTGGTAGACAGACCCAATTTCATCAACAGAAAAAGCCTTTGCTCCGCAAGTGTGAGATTCTCGTAGCGGATCAACAGCCTTTCCAGCAATCCTCGGTGAACACCGTCAAATAGACTCTTGAATTCCTCCCAATCATCATCAGTAAGTATTCTGACACCAGAGAAGTCTTCTATCAATTGATTGCTCGAATTTGAATTTGCTGATGTCTGATCAACCACCGATTTCAACTTTAACTCAAGCTGGCCAACGATTTCATTTTTCCGCAATAAATTCTCTGTATAGAGCGTAAGCTTTTGCTGATTATGCTCAAGTAGGTCTGTCATGATCTTCAATTCGGCTTTTCGAAGGTCATCTTCGGCTGTAAGAAGCTGTTTTTCCTGTCTATGTTTTCGCTTTTGATTGTCGATAAAAAGTAGACCGATTACAATGGTCAGAAAAAGGCCCAAAGCCAACGTAAGCCATCTATTGGTAATGATGGTCTGTTCTTTTTGAAGAAGTGCTATCTCCTTTTCCTTTCCTTCAATCTCATACTTCACCTCCAATTCGTTCAGGGCATCAACCCGTTCTGCTTCCGCCAAACTGTCTTTCAACGCCATCAACTTCGTTTGAAACGCGAATGCATTTATGAAATCATTCTGCTTTGCATACAGGTTTACCAAGTTTCGATACGATACTACTACGTCTCCAAATTGTCCATTCTCCTTGCCCTTCTCCAATGCTTTAAGGAAGTAGCTCAACGCTTCATTTCGATTTCCCAATCTAGAATAACAATGACCAATGTTGTTGTATATCACGGTCATTTGTGTAAGATCATTGGCTTGAGCTTTAATCTGAAGGGCATCTTGAAGATAACGCAGCGCCTGATTCCAATTTTTCCTACCCATATAGCCCAAAGCCAGATTGTTCAGGCTCTCACCCTGTCCTTTCAGGTCAAAGATCAATTTTCGGATCTCGTAAGCTTTAATGTTCTTATCAATACTTGCTTCATAACTGCCTCTTTGATAATCTATGAGACTGAGCACGGAAAGAGCATAAGCAACCTTTTTACTGTTCCCGATAGAAAGATTGAAGGCATGGTAAACGTGAATGTTCTTTTCCGCTTGGTCCAGTTCATTTCTTAGAAATTCAGTTGTTCCTATTCCCATGTAGCAATCTGCTATTTCCACGGAATCCGATAGTTCTTCGCTGATGGTCAGAGCTTCTAACCAAAGGACCAAACTTTGATTAAGTTTTCCCTGATAGCGCAGATTATCTGCCTTTGCTTGCTTTAGAAGACCATGTAGTATTCCCTCAGGTTCGAGTTGTTCGGCTTTTCTGTAAATGGAATCAGCGGCCACGTAGTTTCCTTGGTAGGACCTGAGCAATCCGTAGGTTAGAAAAAGGAAGCTTTGCTCTTCAGCCAATAGGTTCAATGACCTACCGGAATTAAGTCTATTGAGGATGGATTCTGCTTTAGCTACGCTGTCATTCTCCAACAAGTGATACGCGTAAGTGATCGTTGCCCAGTCTAAAGCCTTCGAATTGATCTGCTGAGCAATGATATGTATACGATTGGCCTTTGATAGGGCTAGTCGAGAATCAACCTTTTCAGAAATTCTAAGATCTTCGAATACATCTTTCAGCTCATTCTCAAGTTCAACTGAACTGGGTACAACTCCTGCTTCCAGCCACTTGATCGGGATTGAGAACAAGAAAATCAGAATGAAAAGGCGGTAAATGATCATCCGACAACGTTGCTAATTCGTATACAGTCCGATTGCCATTAGAATTCAACACGGAATCTCATAACCGGAATAATTCCCTGCTGATATTTTTTGACTATTGACTGAGATGCTCGGTTGTATTTCCGATTTATCTCATTTTCCTTGTTAGTCACGTTCTGAATATCAAGAGACACTTCCCATGCAACTTTGCGCAAATTGTGCTTAAAACGGATTCTGATATCTAAGCGCAGATAGTCATCCAATCTTCCTTCGTACCGTCTATCCGTGTCCCTCACTTCTTGCCCTTGAGCAATTGATTCTTCCAGGTTGATAGGTGTATACCTTCCACCACCGGCATAGAAGAATTTCAAATTCGCACCGATCACATTCTTCCCATTCTTGCCTACTCTGAAGTCCTTTCCTCCTGTTACACTGGTTATGTAATTGCCATTGTACTTCGTGTTCCGCCACACATTATCTGATCCTTGATAAATGGAATTATAAAAAGAACCAGTAACCAGTACATACCAATTCTTAGAGAACGCCTTATCAATGGTTATTTCGAGACCATAGTTTGTACCCACCCCACTGTTAACAAGCTGGTCTTTTTCGTAAGCCTGATCGTTGTTGATCACAGACCATGAATTTGTTTTAGTCCGAACAGGAATACCGTAGAGGTATTGGTAGTAGACTTCAGAGTGCAGGGTTAGATTATGAATGATACTATAGTCATACCCCAATACTACGTGAAGCGCCCTACTGTAATCCAGATATCGGTTAATGTAACCGGGAGAACCTTCTTCTTGAATAAAATAGAATGCGAGACTTTCTTGACGACTGTGAAGGCCCAACCCTAAGGAAAGTTTGTGTTTTGGTGCACATTTCCAATCAAAAGCCATTCTGGGCTCAAACGCAAACTTTCCATTAACATCAAAATAGCTGGCATGAAAGCCCCCGATCACTGTTACATCTCCATTGATCCGATACTTGTGTTGAGCGTAGACCTGAACAAAACTTGCTCTTCCTGACGCTTCGTAATGATCTCCCCAACCTTCAATCCACTCATCTTTCAGATTGAACATCAAATAGTTATAGTTCAGTCCGTAACGAAGATGATTCCTGGAATTGAACTTTGTATTGACCTGTGTGGCTAACCGGATAGCGCTGTTGTTTACGTTGTACCACCAGTAATCCATCAGTTCTAAGGAGTCTGTCAGGTAACTGTGCATCAGATTATTTCCGGACCGCGTGTAAGCGAGCGTGGTGTGGACATAGTTCATTTCATTGATAATGTACTTATGAGCGACACCTGTGGCCAAGAAGTGGTTTCGATAATCCTCCTTTACTCTACTCTGATCCCAAGAACCCGACCATTTGGTTGAATCGGTTTCGGGTTCAAATCCTGCTGTGCTGATCCCACCAACAGCAAACAAAGAGAATGTGCCGAGCTTCTTGGTTGGAAAATTCAGTTTCAGGTTGAGGTCCTGAAAAGATGTCAAAAGATCACCTCCAAGATCTACTCCAACTGCCTTGAAAAGCCCTAAAGTTGAATACCTATAATTGAACAGATAAGAAGCTCGTTTACCTTTTATAAATGGCCCTTCGGCAGATGCTTCCAAACCCAAGAACCCAACCTGAACAACATATTCTCGCTTAGTGTCGTTTCCAGTGCGTAAGCGCAGATCGTATACGCCAGAAAGTGCATTTCCATATTCTGCAGCAAACGCTCCGGTAGAAAAATCAGACCGGTCAAGCAGATTATTGGAAAGAATGGAAACGTTGCCGGCATACAATCCATCAATGTTGAAGTGGTTCGGGATTGGAATTTCCACACCTTCCAATCTCCAAAGTAGCCCTTTCGGTGAGTTTCCTCTTATTGAAATCTCATTAGTAATGTCGTCCGTCAGATTCACCCCAGCAAATGACAGCGCCATTCTACCAGGATCGTTCATGCTTGCAGCAAAGCGCTCCGACTGTTCCAATGAAAACGACCGCGTGCTTACCACCGACATTTCATTGTTCGCCACGCTTGGGTCTTTCCTTGAAACGACCACCACTTCTTCCAATTGTTCTGCTGATTCCAGTAACTCCACTTTAACCGAAACCTCCTTGCCGCTTCCGACATCAATCTGAAAAATGGTCTTTGCTTCGTAGCCTAAGTACTGAACATAGAGATCGTGCCTTCCTACCGGAACTTCTTTAAGTTCAAATCTTCCATCAATGTCGGTTGACGAACCGATCAAAGGGTCCGATCCAACTACCACGACCGTTGCGCCAATCAACGGTACATGAGAATCCTGATCGTACACCTGACCCCGTATCACTTGCGTCAGATTCTGCGAATGGAGCGCCTGAGTAACCAACGCCAACGCAAGTGTAAAGAGTATGTTGAGGTTGAATCGCAAGAGTGGAACTGTGACTGAAACAGAATTTGATACCCAGTTTATTGGGGGCATTGAAGTTACCGAAAGATCGGTTTATTCGAACATGTGTATCAGGGTGGTGGAAATCGTATCGGAATCAGGACCACAATTGTCATGATATATTTCTATCATGGGCAGTTTGGGATCAACCCTATTATCTGCCAGAAGTTCAATCATTGCGTTATGCAACCAGAAACGGTCTTGCTGAGTTCCTCTGATAGTTGCTTCAAACCCTTGTCCTCCTTCCAAAACTTCAAACTTGATTTCTGAAGAATCAAATTCAGGTTGTCCCATTATTGGGAGGCCTAATTTGAAGGACATCGTTGTTCCGGTCCAAGCGTATCCAAAAACCGTTGGATCACCTTTAACGGTATAGCCATTTTCACGGGCATATTCAGCAAGTTTCTCAAATCCCAAGCAAACAGTTCTGGTGTATTCTTGATGGCTGCTTGCACCATCAATGATCAGATATCCTTGAGTAGCGAAATCAATTTCCTTCCATTCAAAATTGAATTCATGGTCTTTCAACTTTCTTAAAGGATCCAATTCTGATACGGTTTTCAAGTTTTGCAAACTTCCATCCAGATATTCGTTGTAAACAGAAGCATACCAATAGTTAAGCGGTCGAAAGAAAAAACTCAATGTAGGCCCTTTCCATGTGCAGGTCAATTCAGTCCTTCTTTCAACCGACTTGAATTCCCAATTGGTACTGGCTGTGCCTATGGATTCAGACTCTTCTTCAATAAGGACTCTTTCGTGAGGTGTTACCTTCTTAATTAACCGATTGTAAGTCCCGAAACTGGGAGAGGTCCATTGGGCAAAGGAATTTACCCCGCAGCCGCGTCCTTCTACCGTTATGTCAATCGTAGGATTTAGCTCCTCCCAAGAATCCCACTGTTTCCATTCATAAAAGCAAACGACATTAGCAAACACTGCACTTGGACTTGCGTAAATGTCAACTGAACGTTTAACAATTGTTTGATCGGGGCTACAAAACACCAAAGCAAGATAGCCGATCGCTATTGCTGAAAATATAAGCACCAGAATAATCCGTGAACGCATGGCAGAACTTCGAGACAAACATAATGCAAGTGGGCCGCACTTACTATGAACATTGCTTTGTTAAGCGCGTTACGTTTCCGAAACTTCAGTTGATATGTGAGAATTTCTATTCAGGACACATGTTTTATAATGGATGAAACAAGAGTTTGATGAAGGGAAGATTTCTAACATCAAATTTGAGAGGATGTAATTTAAATGACAATTCGGGTGGAGTCGGACGTGTTTGAGAAGGTTTCAGTATTGAAAGATCTACCTGCCGACCAGCAGGACTTTTTGAACCGTTATATTCAACTCAAGACCTTTCCTCGAAACACGTTCATTTACAGCCCTGGCGAAATGGCCGACTGGGTTTACTTCGTAATAAACGGGGTGGTCAAAACAGGAACGATAAGTGAAGACGGCAAGGAAGTTATTAAGAACATCCTCTATCCTGGAGAAATGTTCGGAGAACTTGGACTCTCTGGATTAGAAGAACGTCCAGACTTTGCTTCATCACTGAAAGGTGAAGTAGAGATCATCCGTATTCCAGTTAAGATTCTGCGCGAACTCATTAACAAGAATCCGGAAGTTGGTCTGCGCATGATTGAAAAATTGGGTGAACGCATTACCCGGTCTGAGAAAAGATTGGAAAGACTTGTCTTTGATGATGCTCGGACCCGCATCATTGACTTCTTACTTGAGCAGGCTCTGAAGAACGGGAAGAAGTTTGCAGATGAAACACTTATCAGACATGGGTTCACACATCAGGATATGGCGAACATAACAGGAACTTCCAGGCAATTGGTCACCATTGTCCTCAACCAGCTCAAAAAAGAGAATCTCATAAACTTCGACCGATCAAGTATCCTTATTCGTGATCTGGAAAAACTCAAGTAAGGTACATTCCGTTTAAGTTTGGCGCATGAAGCGCAACTCCATTCTTGCTATTGTAGTGATCCTGATCATCGTATTGGCAGGGTACGGATTCTGGCCACTGAGTTCAAGAAATTACGAGATAGAATTTGATGAGCAGAAGATCAAAGAGAAACAGGAATTCCTGAGTTCCATTTCAAAAACTGACTCTGCTCTACCGAACATCGTTATCATAATTGCTGATGACTTAGGTAAAACGGACATATCTCTTTACGGAAATCCACTGATCCGAACACCCAATATTGACTCTATTGGCCTGAAGGGCATGACCTTTACAGAAGGATATATCACTTCTCCGATCTGTGCCCCATCTAGAGCCGGAATGCTTACGGGCCGCTATCAACAACGTTTCGGTTTTGAATACCAACCGCACGACCGATATCCGAAGAATCGGGTGGAAATGCTTGTTTACAAGAATTTCATTGCAACGGGCGATTGGCTTGTGGCCGATCAGGTTGAATTCCCCGCTTTTCAGGACATTGTGAAGAACGGAATGCCTCCATCTGAAACGATGCTTTCGGAAATCCTACAGAAACGGGGTTATGCAACCGGCATTATTGGCAAATGGCACCTCGGTTCGGGAGAACATGCCATTCCCAGCAACCGAGGATTTGACTACCAATATGGTTTTTACGAAGCCTATTCGCTCTATTTGGCAGATACCAGTAGTCCAGATGTTGTCAACCAGCGGCATAAAGACTTTTCGGATCCTTTCATCTGGGGAAAAGGCAGAACCGGCAACTGCGCCATAAGAAGAAATAATAACGTGATTGAAGAGGAATTCTACCTGACCGACCGAATAGCTGAAGAAGCCAACGCGTTCGTGGATCGGCATAAGGACAAGCCATTTTTCATGTACGTTCCATTTCTAGCTCCACACACCCCGTTTCAGGCAACCAAAGCGTACTACGACAAACTAGACCATATTACAGATCGGAATAAGCGTGTGTACAACGCCATGATATGGCAGTTGGATGATGCTGTAGGAAGTATTATCCATCATTTGGAAGAAAACGACCTAATGGAGAACACGATCATCTTCTTTTTGAGCGATAATGGAGGAGCAACCTACACGGCTGCAACAGACAATGCTCCGCTTAAAGGAGGTAAATTCACAAATTTTGAAGGAGGTCTGAATGTTCCGTTCATGGTCCGCTGGGACAAAATAGTCAGAAGAGCGGGCCTATACGAGCATCCTGTCATTTCTATGGACATCTTTAGTACTGCTTTAGATCTGGCAGGAATTGATTACAAGACAGAAAGAACAGTCGATGGCCGTTCGCTGATACCTGTACTGACCGATTCGTTCCAACTTCCAATACATGAAGTGTTGTGCTGGCGTTCAGGATACAACAGAGCCATTCGCTTTGGAGACTGGAAAATGATATTTGACGAACTCAGTGGTAATCACGCTCTATACAATCTGCGGACAGACAAGGAAGAACAACGGAATCTATATCAGGATAACACAGAGTTGGTTGAACTACTGAAGAAAAAGCATGCCGAATGGGAATCGGAAATGATGGACCCAAAGTGGCCTAGAGTAATGGACTATCGTTGGTACGATGGCAACAAGCCCTATTACTTTCCACTCTGAACTCTGGATTCAAAATAATCCTTGGCCAAGCGCAGGTTCTTTCGATTCGATCTGTTAAAGAAGTCCCATACATCACCTACAACTGGAATGGCGCCAACGGCCATATCCAGAAGAATGTTCCATATCATTTTGCGTAAGAGAGGTCTTGGCAAACCTGCGTCAACCAACCCTTTTACGATTAGCGCTGATATTAAAAAGGCTACAACATCACCAGCCCAAGGAATAAGTCCAATGATAGGGTCTAACCCGAATCGAAAGTTGATGAATGGTATCTTGAACCGGTCATCCATCCAACTTACCAGCGTTTCTGCCCACTGGATCTCTTTTGGAATTTGATTCGGTTCTATTACGTGCATCGGAATTCAGTTAGCGACACACGACACACCATTACCGGTGCAACACCACCATTTTGGAAGTGGTGTATCTATCGGTCATGATAGTGATGATGTACTGTCCGTTGGCAGCGGCTGCCCCGTTTTGGTCGTTACCATACCAAACTAAGCGGTTCAGACCCGTACGATTGTCCATTGGTCTTATCGTGCGAATGTGACGGCCTGTTAAATCCGTAATGATCACTTCACGAGCAGCATCATTCCCCAGTTCGTATTCTATGTAGAAAAGATCAGAAGATGGATTCGGATAGATGCGCGTCTGCAACGGATCATTCTCAGCCACACTTCCTGGCTCAACGATCGGTTCTGGAGTAAAGGAAGTATCTGGAATCGGCAATGGTTGGTCTGTAAAAATGTAGTACTGACCTGGTTCATAGTAAAGGGTCATGTTGGTCTGATTCACTTGTAGCGGTTCACCCGTCAGGTAGTTGTACCATGTTCCGGTATGTTGGAAATCGGGCGTCATATCAAACCCATTGATATCAAAATTGGCTGTAACGCTGGTATTCATATCGGGGTGCGAAAGCCACATGCGCTTTCCTGTTCCACCAAGGTCAAGACCGTAGGTGGTTACCGAATACACCGGCTGCATATGCTTGAGTGCGTTTACCGCGCTCCAAACTTTATAGAGCTTTTGACGTGGTTCCTCCCAGTAGTAATTCCAGCGGATGGGTTTGGCCGCAGTACGGCTCAGATCCATGCCCGATGGCCAGAAGATGGAAATATCATATCCCAGTTCACCGAACTGCCAGATCATTTTCGGACCAGGCACCAATGTGAACATGGCCGCTGCCGCTTGCATTCTATAAAGTGCAGTGGTCGTGTCCATGCAGTTGTGGTTGGGATTGGTGGCGTTACCGTAGGTCACGTTCTTGAACATCAAGCGATCCTCATCATGGCTTTCCATGTACCCTACTGCACGCGGCATATTCCAGCCTTTGGTCTGATAGCTCATCTGCCAACCCCAATCGGAATTGTTACTCCAACCCATGGTGGCCTGATTGAACTGTTCTGTGGCCTTGCTCCAAAGCATGATGTTGCCATTAGCCAGCACGGTTTCCTCGCTATTGTCGCCCAAGTGCTCCAAAATGAAGTGGAAGTCGGGTGAGTATGACCAGATCGTATTCGCGTAATCGAAGATGATATTGACACGACTTTGATCGTACTGCGACCAGTAACCGATGTCTCCTCCCGAATTGGTCTGGGTCAATCCCTTGGAAAGGTCTACACGGTAACCGTCAATTCTGAATTCCTCAATCCAATAGCGGAATATCTTGTGGAACATCTGGCGCACGTACTGACTCTCATGGTTGAAATCGTAGCCTACGCTGAATGGATGCGTGGCCACCGGATTGTGATACGGGCTTTGCCAAGATGGTCGTTGCAAACCTGCATCCCAATACAATTTTACGTACGGATTTCGGCCAAAGGAGTGGTTGGGAACAATGTCGAGAATGACGGCAATTCCGCGTTGATGGCACTCATCTATCAATCGTTTCAGGTCGTTGGCCGGACCATACTTCTTGTCGACTGCCGTAAAGAAGATCGGGTTATAACCCCAAGAATCGTTTCCTTCAAACTCAATGACCGGCATAAGCTTAATGGCATTGATCCCAAGCTTTTCGAGATAATTCAGTGAATCGATGACGGAGGTAAAACTCTTTCGGAAAGAGAAATCGCGTATCAACAACTCATAAATAACGAGGTCTTCCTTAGCAGGACGTTGATAATTCTGCACCTGCCACTGATAATCTACCATGTTGGTTTCGTACACCGAAACGTTTCCATGTGTCTCTTCCGGGTATGGGATCAGATCCGGGTAAACGTTGGGATTGATACCAGCATCACTGTCCTCTTCAAGTACCTTATAAGAATAGGGGTCGGCTATCTTAAACTTACCGTCTACAAAATATTGGAAACGATACTCGGTCTGCGGGGTAACGTTTGTCAATGTGATCCAGTACCGTTCGCCATCAACTGATCGGTTCATCTGGTAAGCAGGATCGATCTGCCAATCCGTTGCATCGCCAATAAAGTAAGCGTACTGCTTGAATGGAGCCCAAAGACAGAAGGTAACAGTGTTAGCATCCACCACGGTGATTCCTGGTTCAATACCTTGTGGTGGGTCTTGCACATTGGGCGCACCATGAACCACAAAATAGCTTGAACCCGAAATGGTGTTACCACCTTGCTCTACGGTGTAAGTAAGTTCAGACACGCCCAGTGTTGAAGTGGAAACGCTGGCCGAAGCCGCACTGCCAAAACTCTGCCCAACCAGATTTCCGTCCTGATAAAGATTGATCAGACAACTAGGATTATTGGCGCGTACTTCGAAGACCAATGCGGCATTCTGCTCTACGATCTTACCATCCACTATTGGATCCATTACCACGGCTTGCAACTCGGTGGTGGATTCAAAAACTGGAATCAGGATATCACTTCCGTCTGTATTCAGACCAACTGTGTTGCCGGCTGCATCTCTGAACACCATGGCCAAGGCTTTCACCCCATCCCACGTACCGGTATTGTAAAATGTCTCGATACTGATGCCCAACTGATGTTGACCACCACCGATATTGCTCATCAGAAGTTCCGGGTCTGATTCGCCCCAAATACCCCGCTGATTACCCCAATCGCCCTTGTAATCGCTGTCGTCTTTTATCAGACCTGTATGAATATAGACCTGTGCGGTACCTGAAAGTGCTGCGTTTCCTTGGTTGCTGTTGAAGGTAAGCGTAATGGAATCCTCAACCGTGATAAAAGGAATATTGGTGCTTACAACCTGTGCCTTTAACTCTAGAGAAACACAAACAAATACGAATAGACAATAGAGAGCTTTCTGCATTGAACCCATTTTAGTGATTGATCAATACTTTACGTTGCAGCACGTTGGCGCTATCGCTGTAAATATTGAGCATATACATACCGTTGTGAACCCTGCTTGCATCCAGATTCAGGAAGTTGGTTCCTAGACTCAGGTCACGTACTTCGCTGTAAACAGTCTGCCCGATCATGTTCACCAATTCAACAGTTACGTTCTGCAATGGTTCATAGAGGCTCAAACGGATGTTGAGGTCGTCTACCACCGGATTGGGACCAACGTAAAGATCATAGGCCACGTTGTTCCTTTCATTGATGCCTACACTACCCTTTTCGAAGGTCACGAAGTTGGCTGTAGAATTGTCCGTAGAGTTGATCACCGTTGGATTCTCCTTGTGCACATTGATCACGAAAATATCCTGGCAACCTTGTTGATCCCTTCCCGAAGCTGAACCATCCTCATTTCTGAAAACCAGTCCAAGCACATACACTTCGTTGTTCGGATCCATAGGCGAAGACTGAGTAAGTCCGGTGGAGTTGGTTTCGGTACTGACCAACTGTGGGTCGCTGTAGTAATCTTCCATGATCACCGTTTTGCTGTAAAGCCCGTTTCCGAGGCTGTCCATCAGACCAACACCATCGTCTTGAGGCGCTTGTCCCCAATTTCCTACAACGTGCTGCCAAACATCTGATGCAAATGGAATGATCTGATCGGCACAGTAGTCTTCTGCAGTTTGACTCTGATTGGCCCCTCTGTTCTCAGAACAGGCACCAGAGTGCATGTAGACCTTATTCACCTGTGCCGGACCACCAGCTCCATCGCCCAATAGATTACAGTCCACATTGAACATGAGCTTGGTGTCAAGTGTAATGGTGATCTCGGTCTGTGCATGTGCCCCAAATGAGAAAGCAGCTACAGCTGCACTGAGTAGAATTCTTTTCATGGCTATTGTTTAATAATGCGTTCGTTAATGATTCCTTTAGATGTGCTTAGTTGCAATACGTAAATGCCAGATTCAAGATGATTCAGATCCAATGTCAATGGATTCCCAAATAAAGGTCCGATGCGCTGCAACTCCCTTCCCTGAACATCATAAACGGTCAGCGCAGAAAGAGAAACAGAAGCGGCTTCGATCGAAACAGTGATAAGCCCGGATGATGGATTCGGATAAGCCAAGAATCCCAATTCGTCTTTCAATTCTTCAATTCCCACATCTTGCACCAACACGTTCTGAGAAGTGGTATCTGAACCACAGCCGTTCTCCGACACCATTACTACTCCGAAAACACTTTCCGCCCCGAAATCATGCTGCACGGTTGCTCCGCCCGCAGTGGTCTCGTCCACATTGCCATCGCCATTGAAATCCCAATGAACGGTGCTTGCACCCGAACCGTTGTCGGTGAATTCCACGGTTGTCCCTGTAAGGGCATTATAAATGAAACTGGCTACAGGAGAAACGCCCGTAGAGACATTGATCAGGTCGATTCCTGTACATCCAAGCTGGTCGGTCACAGTAACGATGTAGTCTCCAGGTAGGCCAACCTCCAAGGTTTGCGAAGTCTCTGATGTAGACCACTCATACGAAACGAATCCCGCACCAGCATCAAGTGTGATGGTTTCCCCATCGCACAATGATGTATCTGGGCCCAGATCAACGATCACATTGCCCGATCCAAATTCCACAAAGACCTCATCGGTTGATGTGCATCCCACACCATCCGTAAACGAAACTGAATAGGTTCCAGTTTGATTGACCGTAATGGATTGCGTGGTTTCGTTCGTGTTCCACAAATAAGTGCCCGCAATTCCATCAATATCTGTTCCTGCAATGCCGTTGAATTCACTGGTATTT
>JBJOHR010000182.1:0-5969 GCA_046047575.1 Bacteroidota bacterium
CAGAATGCGCCATCCGTAGTTATTAAGGATATGAAGGAAGCACAGATTTTAGGCGAGATTATATTGGGCAAACGCCCGATGGATGAATTTGAAACGCTTTTCAGAGAACGCTCATCAGCAGGTTTTGACCCAACCATTCATTTTGATAGAGTTGGTGTGGTGAATCAAACAACCATGTTGGCTACCGAAACACAGGCCATTGCAGACCATCTTAAGAATGTGATGGTGGAGAAATTCGGAGAGGCGGATTACAAGGAGCATTTTGCGGATACCCGCGACACGCTTTGCTATGCTACGAATGACAACCAATCGGCCACGTTGGGATTGATGGAAACCGATGTTGACCTAGCGATTGTCGTGGGTGGTTACAACAGTTCCAACACATCGCATTTGGTTGAATTGCTGGAAGAGAAATTCCCAACCTATTTCATCAGTTCTGAGAATGATTTGAAAGAGGATGGAAGCGCGGAACATTTCAACTTCCATATAGGAACAATTGAACACACCGAAAACTTCCTGCCCAAATCCGACCGACCGCTAAAAATTGCCTTGACCAGTGGTGCATCTTGCCCGGATGCAGTTGTTGACCGCGTGCTTCAAAAGGTGCTTTCTTACTTCAAGGAAAGTAAGAATATCGAGGTTGTGATTGGCGAATTAGAGACTACCTAAGCGGTCCTCCCTGCAACCCACCTCAAGGCCATTTCCAATTGCTGTTCTGGCGTCAGGTCAGAATTATCGAGTACCACGGCATCTTCTGCTTGAATGAGCGGGTTTTCCTTTCGTGAAGTATCTTCTTGATCGCGTGAAATGAGATTGTCGCGTACTTCTTGTAAAGACACGTTTTTCCCTTTTTCCTTCAACTCATCGAACCTGCGCTGAGCACGAACTTCAGGCGAAGCCGTCATAAAGATCTTCAGTTCGGCACGAGGAAAAACAGCAGTTCCGATATCGCGACCATCCATCACTACGCCTCCGCGTTTGCCCCATTCTTGTTGCATGGAACGCAGCTTGGCGCGCACTTCCTTGATCACGCTCACATGGCTTACTACCTCCGAAACACGCATGGTGCGTATCTCCTCTTCCACATTCTTCCCGTTCAGGTAGGTGGTAACCGCCTGCGTTTCGGGATTGTATTGTAGGTCGATATCGATCTTATCAAGCTGCGCTATCAAACCTTGGGCATCGACATTTTCCTTACCTGCCAACCCGCCTTCGATGGCGTAAAGCGTGATGGCGCGGTACATGGCACCACTATCTACATACGTGTAATTGAGTTTGGATGCAAGTTGCTTAGCAAGGGTGCTCTTGCCGCATGACGAATAACCATCAATGGCGATGGTTATCTTACCCTTCACTTTTCTCCTTTTTCGTTTTTTCCTTTTTCACCCGTTTTGGAAGCGGAATATGCTTGCCCAAATTGGTTGAAATAGAGATCTGATTGGTGCCGCCTGCCAAATGGTACGTTGCACGACTATAAGAAATGGTAAAACGGTTGACCTTAATGCCAATACCCCACGAAAAACCGACCGTGGCAGGTTTGCTTGCCACTTTGAACTCCTGGCGCCTTCCGTAATTGTAACCTGCACGCAAGAAAATTCTCCGAGCAATGGTCAATTCCGTGCTGAAAATAAGGTGCCTCATAATGGCATCGCCAATGTTCACTTTGTATTCGTTCGCCTCGCCTGTTAGCGGATCGACCTCAGGTTCAGAGTTTGTCGGGTCGCGATAGGTCAGATCAGGCTTTTGCAGATCAACGATGGTCAAAGACAACCTTAAAGGCAAGTACTTCAACTTATGACTGACTCCAAGATCAAGACTGATCGGTAATGGTTCGTACTGACCAGCAACATACGGTTTGAGTTGTGTTCCAAGGTTTCGGGCAACCAAACTCACCGTCCAATTCTTTGGATGATGGAAGGTTGCGGCAAGATCGAACGCCATTCCGAAACTGTTGTATTCCGCCAACTGCGAATAGATCAACTTCAAATGCGCTCCAGCGGAAAAGAATTTCCCAAATCCGCGAGCATAAGTGGCATGTGCCAGCATCTCATTGGCTGAGAAATTTCCCAGTTGCGTTCCGTTGACATCGGCACGGGTAAACTGCCCGTAATTGGCGTACATCACCCCAAAACCCATATTCCCGATCTTATCGAAGGTATGGGCATAGCCGATGTAACCGTAATTGATGCCACCATAGAAATTGGTAAAATCCGTAGCGAGATACATGTGCATGGAACTGTCCAAAATGGATGGATTCATATACAACATGTCGAGGTCGCCATCCTTAATGGCAATCTGATCTCCACCCATGGCTGCATTCCGAGCAGAGGCGGTCATATCCAAAAAACTGTAGGTAGAACTTCCTCCCAACTGGGCGAACGCAGCGTTTGCTGTAAGTAGAAATACGAGAATTGGGAGAAGTCGAATTCGCATCAAGGGCAAATAAAAACATTATTTACGGCTGCGGTAACGGCAAGAAGACAGACTTATTGTCAAAAAACTCACAGCTGGGCAATTTTGACCGAATAACCTTCGGGAAACTGGAATTGTTGTGGCTGTTTATTGAATAGCCCGAAAACCGTTGAGCCGCTGCCTGTCATGGAAGCATAATCAGATCCTGAATCATAGAGTTGCTTTTTGAGTTTTTCGATTGCTGGATGATTGGGAAAGATGGAAGCTTCGAAATCGTTCTTCACGCCATTTTTCCATTCAGATACTTCTTTGGAGAGAAGTTCCTTCAAAGATGTTTGCGGCTGTGAAGGTGTAATTCCGGCATACGCTTCTTTGGTTCCGATGTGGATGTTGGGATTGACCAACAAGATCCAATAACCAGAAAGATCAAGGTCAAAAGGTTCGAGAATTTCTCCTCTGCCCGTGACGTAAGCAGGCCTGTTCTTGATGAAGAACGGGCAATCGCTTCCCACCTTGGCAACAATGGCTTCCAATTGCTCTGTTGAGAGTTGGAGTTGAAAAAGATCATTGAGCGTGACGGCAGCAAAAGCCGCATCTGCACTGCCACCACCTAAACCCGCACCAATGGGAACGATCTTGTGCAAGTGAATTTTTACGGATGGCAGATCGAACTCTTTATGCATGAGTTGATAGACCTGCTCGCAGAGATTTGGGTTTCCGCTGGATGGAATTTCAATGCCTGAAAAAGTAAAGGTGACCTTGCTTCTCCCCGACTTTTCGGGAACGATCTCCAGAATATCACTCCATGGAACAGGATAGAAAACACTTTCGATATCATGATAGCCATCATCGCGCTTCCGCACCACATTCAACCCGAGGTTGATCTTTGCATTGGGGTAAGAGATCATGAGGCGAATGTATTGATTAGGCAATTAGAGTTTTAGCGAATTAGGTAATTAGTGAAGCACTAAGTCCCAATCCCGATTATCATTGGGACAAATTCGAAACCGCTTCGAATTTCCATGTTTCGTGCTTAAGATTTTCTGACTTTGAACTACCAACCGAAGTCCGCTATCTTCGCAGCCTAAATTCGAAATCATGGCCAACATCTTTCTCGATTTTGAAAGCGACATCCAAGAACTGGAAGAACAGCTTGAGAAGTCGCGTGCCATTCAGGAAAAGGGCAAGGTCGATGTAAGCAAGACCATCGAAGAACTGGAGGTGAGCATCAAACTTCGACTCAAGGAGATCTACGGTTCGCTTACTCCTTGGCAACGCGTTCAGGTTTCGCGCCATCCGCAACGGCCTTACACCTTGGCTTATATCAATGCGCTTACCGAAGGAACGTTTGTAGAGCTTCACGGAGACCGCAACGTGAAGGACGACAAGGCCATGATCGGAGGCTTCGGAAGCATTGATGGGAAAACAGTGATGTTGATCGGACAGCAAAAGGGCATTAACACCAAGATGCGGCAGTACCGCAATTTCGGCATGGCAAATCCTGAGGGTTACCGTAAAGCATTGCGATTGATGCGATTGGCAGAGAAATTCAATAAGCCGATCATTACGTTCATTGACACTCCCGGTGCATTCCCAGGAATAGAGGCAGAAGAGCGCGGACAGGCCGAGGCCATTGCCCGCAACATCATTGAAATGATGCAGCTACGAGTGCCGATCATCTGCATTATTATTGGCGAAGGTGCTTCAGGCGGAGCCATCGGCATTGGGGTCGGAGACAAGGTTTTCATGCTTGAGAACACATGGTATTCCGTTATTTCACCCGAAAGCTGTTCCACCATTCTGTGGCGCACACGCGACCAAAAGGAGCAAGCTGCCGAAGCATTGAAGCTGACCGCATCAGACATGCTTGAACAGAAATTGATCGATGCCATCATCCCCGAACCATTGGGTGGTGCGCACCGCGACTATGAAACTTCTTTTTCCAACGTGAAAAAGGAGATCAAAAAACATCTTACACGCCTCCATCATATGGATGCTGATGAACGGATACAGAAACGTATGGACAAGTTCTGCCAAATGGGAGTTTTCAATGAGTGACATTTTCGAAAAGTACCAGGCCGTTATCGGTTTGGAAGTACATGCGCAGCTATTGACCAAGAGCAAAGCGTACAGCAGCGACAGTGCCGAATTCGGTGGTATGCCTAACAGCAACGTAAGTGTGATCACCTTAGGTCATCCGGGTACGCTACCGCGAATCAATAAGTCTGTTATTGACCACGCTATAAAACTCGGATTGGCATGTGGCTGCGACATTCGCGAACGGAACGAATATGCGCGCAAGAACTACTTCTATGCCGACCTACCAAAGGGTTACCAGATCACCCAGGACACCACGCCCATCTGCAATGGCGGAAAGATCCGAATCAAACTGGAAAACGGAAAGACCAAAGACATCCGGATCCAACGAATCCACATGGAGGAAGATGCTGGAAAAAGTATGCATGACGTAGATCCGTACGATACCTTGGTCGACCTGAACCGTGCTGGTGTTCCGTTATTGGAGATCGTTTCAGAACCGGATATCAGAAGTGCTGAAGAAGCCTATGCCTATCTTACTGAGGTCAGAAAACTGCTCAGATACTTGGAGATCTGCGATGGCAACATGGAAGAAGGTTCCATGCGTTGCGATGCCAATATCTCTGTCATGCTGAAAGGTGCCGAGAAGTTCGGAAACCGCGTTGAGGTAAAGAACATGAACTCCATCCGAAATGTGCAACGTGCCATCCGTTTCGAAATCGAACGCCAGATACAGGAAGTGGAAGCTGGTGGCATCATCAGTCAGGACACACGTAGTTTCGATGCTCTTAACGGTACCACCTTCGTGATGCGAAGCAAGGAACAGGCCAACGACTACCGTTATTTCCCCGAACCCGATCTTCCACCCGTTATCGTAAATAAGCAATGGGTCGAGGAAATACGGGCAACAATGCCTGCCCTACCGAACGAACTGCATGAAAAATTCACCGTGGAATTCGGACTGAACGAATACGATGCAAGCGTGCTTACCGACAGCAAACCAGTAGCATTGTATTTCAACGAACTGACTTCTTACACCACGAATTACAAAGCAGCTTCAAATTGGGTGACGGGAGACATCAGATCGTACCTGAATGAATTCGCCATTCACATGGAGGATTTCCCCGTGAAAGCCGAGACTATTGCGAAACTAATTGCGCTGATTGACGATGGTAAGGTGAGCCACTCGGCCGCAGCTCAGAAGATTTTCCCAGCGCTGTGTCAGAGCCCAGCAAAAGAACCGCTTTCCATTGCCCGAGAGCTTGACCTTATTCAGGAAAGCAATACAGACCAATTGGAAGAATGGGTTATTGCCGCACTGGCCATGTATCCCGATAAAGTGGAAGAATACCGAGGCGGTAAAACTGGCGTGCTCGGACTCTTTATGGGAGAAGTGATGAAATTGAGCAAGGGCAAGGCCGACCCCAAGTTGGCCAATCAATTAGTAAGACAAAAACTGGAATCATGATGAAAAATTGGATGATATTTTTGGTAGCAGTGGTTCTGCTTAGTTCTTGCGA
>JBJOHR010000183.1:0-2909 GCA_046047575.1 Bacteroidota bacterium
GATATGGGTGCAGCGGGAATCACTTGCTCCACTTCAGAAATGAGTGAAAAAGGCGGTCATGGAATGGACATCTGGCTGGACAAGGTTCCAACACGCCAGGAGAACATGCTCGATTGGGAAATTCTTCTGAGCGAGTCGCAGGAAAGAATGCTAATTGTGGTGGAGAAAGGCCGCGAGGAAGATGTATTGGCCGTGTTTGATAAGTGGGATCTGAACTGCGTAGAGATAGGTGTGGTAACCGCTCCGAACCTTGGCGAGAAAGGTGGAACCCTTCGCTACTTCATGCACGGTGAATTGAAAGCTGAGATACCGGCTTGGGACTTGGTTCTTGGCGGTGGTGCTCCTGTTTACGAGCGTACCTATAAAGAACCAGCTTACTACGCTGAATTTCAGAAGTTCAATATCGATCAACTACCAGAACCAAAAGATTACAAAGAAGCCGCTTGGCACTTGATCTCTCACTTGAATATCGCTTCCAAGAATTGGGTAACCGAGCAATACGACAGCATGGTCGGAACGGTGAACATGAGTACGAATGCACCTTCTGACGCTGCTGTGGTGAACCTGAAAGACAGCAACCGCGCATTGACCATGACCGTTGATTGCAACTCGCGTTACATCAATGCCGATCCTGAAAAAGGAACACAGATCGCGGTGGCAGAAGCCGCAAGAAATCTGGTCTGCACAGGTTCCGAACCCACAGGCGTTACCAACTGTCTGAATTTCGGAAATCCATATGCTCCGGAAGTGTATTGGCAGTTTGTGGGTGCCATTAAAGGAATGGGGGCTGCCTGCCGCAAGTTCGATACACCCGTAACAGGTGGAAACGTCAGTTTCTACAATCAATCGGTGATTGGCGACAGGACCGAACCGGTTTTCCCTACCCCAACAATTGGAATGGTCGGAATTTTGGGCGATAAGGCCAACCGAATGACATTGGATTTCAAGAGCGATGGCGATCTTATTTACTTAGTAGGAACGGCAAGGAACGATGTCAATTCATCTGAATATCTCTACAGTTACAGAAAAGTGAAAGGCTCGCCAGCACCTTACATCGACCTGGATGAAGAGTTCGATTTCCAACAGCAGATTTTGAACTTAATCCGCGAAAAAGCGGTTCAGTCGGTTCACGATGTTTCTGATGGAGGATTGTTCATCTCATTGTTCGAAAGCGCACAGCCGAATGGTCTTGGTTTCGATGTGGAAACCGATGACGAGATCAGAAAAGACGCTTTCCTTTTCGGGGAAAGTCAAAGCCGTGCGGTTGTCTCCGTTTCACCGGAAAACCAAGAGCGTTTTGTGGAGTTGATGTCGGCTTCGGGCGTTGACCTTACGCTTCTCGGAACCGTAACATCCAACGACAGAATGGTGGTTGACAGTGAGGATTTCGGTTCCATCAGCGAAGCTTCTAAAAAGTACAACTCGGTATTGGCCGAGAAGATGGCCTGAAAGCCGATTTCCGATCACAAACTTTGATCAATGGTTTGCATAAATCATTGTAATTGCTTTGGCCTTGGCTAAGCGGGTTTAACTGTTATTTTTGATGGCTTGACAAAAATCAATAAACCTAAACGCTGAATATGAGCTACCCACTTCCTCTAGACATGATGTACCGCTGGGAGAAAGAATCTCCAAACTTGGTATACATGCGCCAACCCATCAATGGCCAATGGAAAGAATGGACCTGGAAAGAAACCGGACAGGAGGTCCGAAAAATGGCAGCATACCTCAAAGGCCTTGGCTACGAGCCAGGAGCTAAAATTGCCCTTATTTCGAAGAACTGTGCGCATTGGATCATTGCCGATCTGGCCATTCAAATGGCTGGTTACTGTGGCGTGCCGATGTATCCGAACCTGAATGACGATACCGTTAAACAGATTTTGGAGCACAGCGAATCGAAACTGCTTTTCGTTGGAAAATTGGACGATTGGGAAAGTATGCGTCCAGGTGTTCCGGACAATGTGAAGTGCATTGCATTTCCATTCTACACAGAAGAAGGATACGATGAGTGGTATGATCTGGTGAAGGACGTGGAGCCGATCAAGGAAGACGTTCATCGCGATCCGATGGACATGGCGACCATCATCTACACCTCTGGAACCACAGGCATGCCGAAAGGTGTGATGCACAAGTTCCACAACTTTGGTTGGGCTGCCGAAAAAGCAATGAATGAATTGAAATTGGCTCCGCACACGCAACGTTTCTTCTCATACTTGCCACTTTGCCACATTGCCGAGCGTTTGTTGGTTGAAATGGGAAGTATCTACACGGGAAGTCAGGTTTCGTTTGCAGAATCGCTGGATACGTTCGCTGCTAACTTGGCCGAATCGAAGCCGACTGTTTTCCTTGGTGTACCAAGAATTTGGTCAAAATTCCAGCAAGGAATTCTCGGTAAAATGCCACAGAAGAAACTCGATCTGTTCCTGAAAATTCCGATTCTCAACGGCATCGTCAAAAAGAAGATTCAAGCAGGATTGGGACTTTCGGAAGCTGAGAACGTGTTCACCGGAGCTGCACCGACTCCAGCTTCATTGATCGAGTGGTTTGCCAAACTGGACATCAACATTCAGGAGGCTTACGCCATGACCGAGAACTGCTGCTACAGTCATGTTACGCGTAATGATGCCATCAAAGTTGGGTATGTGGGTCAGCCACTGCCAGATTGCGAAGTGAAATTGAGTGATGTGAAGGAGATCCTCATCAAGCACGATGCATTGATGGATGGTTACTACAAAGAACCGCAAATGACCGCTGAAACGTTGGTTGACGGCTGGTTGAGAACAGGCGATGAAGGTTACATTGATGACCAAGGTTTCTTGAAGATCACAGGCCGTGTGAAGGACCTTTTCAAAACATCGAAAGGAAAATACGTTGCTCCTTCTCCGATTGAGATGAACATCTCGGAGAAT
>JBJOHR010000184.1:0-6064 GCA_046047575.1 Bacteroidota bacterium
GAAGCAGAAATACCATTACGCCCTTGCAAATTGGTTGATGTCCTTCGGTTCGAGAACCTTGGTTCCAGCGTTGTTGACCAGACCGTTGATCATTGCCACACCGATGGTTGTGGTGTTTGTCAAACTATCGCCCATAATCCACTCAAAGAAGCCCCAAAATGGATTGATGATGTTGTAAACCCGCTGGTATGACTTGGTTCTTGATTTAATGCCACGCATCGGACGAATACCTCCAGGGCGGAACATCAACGCATTCTTGAAACCCATTTTCATTAAATCGTTTTCGGTCTTGCCTTTTACTCGCGCCCACATCATTCTTCCCTTTTCGGAACTGTCTGTTCCTTGCCCAGAAACGTAAAAGAATGATCCTTCAGGGTTGACTTCTTTATATGCTTCCGCGAAGTTGATGGTGTAACCGTAAGTGATCTTGGTGTAGTCTTCCTCGTTCATTCCGCCCGCGGAAACTCCAAGACAGAAATACACCACATCATAGCCTTTCAGATTGTCCTTAATTGAACTTGGGTCGGAGAAATCCTTCAAGAGTACCTCCTTCAATTTCGGATGCTCCATTCCAAGCGAATTTCGGTTGACCAGGAGCACTTCCTTAATCCGTTTATCGTCAAGACATTCGAGCAGAACGCCTTTACCGATCATTCCCGTTGCACCTGTAATTATGACTTTCATAATCTCGATTTAGGACAGGGTGCCGAGGTCATAGATCTCACGAATTCCTTGAAGCTTCTTCTCAAAATCGATTTTCAGGTCTATCAGTTTACCTGATTTAATATCGAAAACCCAACCGTGTACCAACGGATACCCCGAACTGAGATAGGCGTTCTGCACCACGGCCGTTTTGATCACGTTGACGCATTGCTCCTCTACATTTAATTCCACCAAACGGTTGTAGCGCTCATTCTCGTCCGTAATGGCGTTCAGTTCATCCTTATGCAAGCGGTACACATCGCGTATGTTACGCAGCCACGGGTTCAGAATACCGAGGTCGGAAGCTTGCATAGCGGCTTTCACGCCACCGCAGAAATAATGCCCACAAACAACCACGTGCTTCACTTTCAGATGGCGAACGGCATATTCAATTACAGAAGCAGAGCTTCCATCGTTGTTCGGAACAAGATTGGCCACGTTCCGATGCACGAACATCTGCCCAGGTTCAACACCTGTCATATCCTCGGCTGTTACGCGGCTATCGCTGCAACCGATGTAAAGTATATCGGGGTTCTGTCCTTCAGATAGATGCTCGAAAAAATCGGCATCGGTGGCTTTTTTCGATTCTATCCACTTCTGGTTGTTCTTGAATACTTCTTCGTATAAATTCATTTACGGTTGATTTTGGATGGTTTGTATTTACATAAGAATATTGTTCTTGGCTTCTATTGGTGGCGGAAGCTCTTTTTCGCCAAGCATTTCGAGCATATCGATCTCAATGGTTCTGCAGAGCGAAAGCATCGGAATGTCGTTTGCCATTCCTTGAAATGGGTTTTCGGTATAATCTCCAACCACTTCCATCATCACGTAAACCCAACCAATGAGCGCTGTGATAGGAATTGAAAGGTACAATCCCCAATCTCCGATTTTAGCGAGTTCGGGTATCATACTGAAAGGCAGAAGTGCAATGAAAATGCCCACGAAATAGCGGCTCATATTGGCGTATTGTCGCGGTAACGGAAACTTCTTTATCCGCTCATTCTTGCCCTGTAATTCATAAAACGTTCTGAGCACGTTGGTCATTTCCATATGGCGGAAATCATCGATGACATCCAATTCGCGGAGCTTGGCAAGGTCTCTCGATTGCTCGTTGATGATCTGCGTTGCCGCGTTCTTATGGTTGATCAATCGATCCAATTCGTTGGGTGGCAAAAAGTGCTTGAGTTCCGTCTGGGTGATCTCATCAGCCACCAATCCGACACCGAATTTATCCTGATAGAATTTGGCGTAGCGCGCTGTATGACCACCTTGGCTTACGTGCTCCCACGGAGTGGGAATAAGCAATTGGCTTCGGTGTGCGTACAACCACCCAATGTGCCGATAAATGAGCCGCTGCTTTATGTCGTGTATCTCCTTTTCAGTCTTCGGTTTCTCGGTAAACTGATTGGAAATGTAACCGTCAACCATCATTCCCCACGCACGGCTATCGTTCACAATTCCGCCCCAGATCTTGCGGGCTTCCCACATACGGTCATACGCCTGATTGTTCTTAAAACCGACATAGAACGCAACCGCAGTACCGATCACCGAAATGGGCAACCACGGAATACTGAAACCGATGTAGTTTTTGTGATACAGAAACGCGAATAATGCTGATCCAGCCATCAACCAGGCAATATGATGGGCTGTCCATTGCAGCAGGCTTTTGAGGTTTATTCCTTTCGATATGACCATAATTTCCCGATTTCAGTTACAGGCTGTAAAGCCCGTCAAGATAGATTTTCAATCGATGATGTAGGAGTGTGTCAATGACCAGAGCCGAAACAAACAGCACAGCGAAACCAATGGCCATTCCCTTGTAGTAATGCGATGTGAGGAACCACGTAAGCGATACCGAAATGATGATGAAGATCGGGTACAATTTCTTCAGCAGGCTGTAGGTCTTATCTCCGCCTTCCAAGTATTTCACTTGCTTATCGACTGCCTGAACAGCGTTTTCTGAATGCTCAGCTTTCAGTTGTGTTAACTGGTTGGGTCTTCCGAAAGTGAGGAAACCACCATAACCGATGAGCACAACGGTGGCAAATCCCAAAGGGATGAGCGCACCTTTCAGAATTTCATTATCGCTACGGAAAATGGCAACTGCCCCGATAAGGAGCGGTATGCCAATTCCGAGCATGATCTTGCCTTGAAGCACTTCGCCATTTACCCAAGTAGCGGTGTGATCGATCATGTTCATTCAGTGTCGCTTTTGAGATTAGTTGACCTGACTCATAATGATCTTGTCGAACATTCTGTCGCTCAGTAACTTACGGGCAGTCAAAAGTGGCTTTGCCATGTAGCCTGCCGCGTATCGGGTTTTAGGTTTTTTAGCTTTCACGGCATCAACAACAAGGTCGGTTATCACCTTCGGGTCGGATGCTTGATCATTGCTGTAAACCTCCAAAGTAGCATCTGCCAGCTTTTTCGAAAGGTCTTGGTATGGCGTTCCTTTAGATCGGTCAACCATCGGTTGATACATCACATCTCCGAACTCGGTTTTTATCACACCTGGCTCAATGATCACAACATCAATTCCAAATGGTGCAAGTTCCAGTCGAAGACAGTCAGACCAACCTTCCAGCGCATGTTTGGTTGCATGATACCATGCTCCCATGGGTGTAAAAATCTTTCCCCCAACGGATGAGATGTTGATGATCTTTCCATTTTTCTGAGCGCGCATGTGAGGAAGAACCTCTTTCGTTATCTGCGCCAAACCGAAAATGTTTACATCGAATTGGCGTTTGGCATCTTCGATGGAAACGGTCTCAACAGCCCCATAAACGGCATAACCGGCATTGTTTATCAACACATCTATCCTTCCTTCTTCTTCAATGATTTGCTCGACACATGCCTTCACCTGATCGGCTTCGATCACATCCATTTGGATGGCCTTGCCACCAGCTTTCTCAATGTCATTCATCTTGTCTATCCTTCTGGCGGCACCATAAACCATGTGTCCCTCTTTGATCAATCTAAGAGCGAAATCCTTTCCCATTCCGCTGGATGCTCCGGTTACCAGCATTACTTGTTTCTTTTTCATGACTTTACAATTGAATAATGAGTGTTTAATCACTCACAAGATTGATTAAATTTTTTTAGAGTTGATATTTCAGTTTAAGTGAATTCAGAATGTCCTGTTTGTTGCTTGGTTCGTGAAGAAGGAACGAGGTGGCAGCACCGTCCAAGAACATAAGCAGCAGTTCCACTTCTGCATCTGGATTTTCATATCCCAATTTCCCGAACGCATTTTTGAGCAACAGTTTCATCGGCTCCATAATGGTGGTGTCATAACCGTTGGTCTGCCACTTCAGTGCATACATCAATCGCCACATTTCATATTCAGAATTGTGAATCTTGAAAGGTAATTCAATGTATTTCCGAAGCATTTCCTTTGGGTCGCTGGTCGTCAGAATATCAGCCATTTTATGCTTCATCAGTTCGTGACCCATTTCCAGAATGGCTGAAAGCAATCCTTCCTTGCTCTCAAAATGACGGAAGATCAATCCTTCGGAAACGCCCGCTTCCTTGGCCACCTTGCTGGTGGAGGTGGAAGCATAGCCTTGCGTGGCGAAAAGCTTCAAGGCGGCTTTCAGGATATTCTCTTGTTTTTCCGTCATTACTAGTGAGTAATCACTTACAAAAATAAAGACAGTTTTTAAACCGACAAGTTTTTTCTGGAAATTATTTGATGAATGCGAACGTTTTGTTCTTGTAGCGCTCCAACTTTACCAGCCTGTGGAAGTTCTGCAGCATTCTGTAAGGGCTTTCTTCAATCACCGAATTAGCAACCCAAGCTGGAATGCTCCCGCCCGGATCGCCCAAATAGTAGTATTCCAGCGAAGTATGGGTGGCGTCAATGCGCTTGAATTTCCATGTGCCTGTGCCTTTATTGAGTCGAACAAATCCCGCCTGTTCAGGATGCGCACCTGCCACCATTCTTGCTGCCACGGTAACGGTTTTTTCGACCGCGTTGTAAGAATATTCCAAGCCAAAGGCGCCATCTCGGTCGGTCACTGGCCAAGGTGCTTTCAGCTGCAAGTAGTGAATTTGAGAAGTTTCGTCCTGTTTTACCTTAAGCACTTTACTGCAATCTGGAAACAGTTCGATCAGGTGGTCGATATCGCGCAGCACCGCAATGCAGGTTTCCAACGGTGCATTGAAAACGGTTTCGGCCCTAACAGCCTTGAGCGAATAGCCTTCTTCATGACGTGTATAGAGCTTAATGCCATCCTTATCCTTCTTCAATTCCCATGTGGAATCGTGCAGCGGAAGAAATGAAATGAGGGTAATAAGAAAAGCGGATTTCATGCGGTAAGAATGAACTGTTCGATAACAGACGGAAAGTTAGCGTATTCAAGCATGTGCACCTTCTTTGCAATATCGTCAGCAGAATCTTTTTTGCTTAAAGCGCATTTGGCCTGAAAGAGGATTCGGCCTTTATCGTACTCTTCGTTCACCAGATGAATGGTGATGCCTGTTTCGGTTTCGCCTGCCACTTTAACAGCTTGGTGCACATGCATTCCGTACATGCCTTTGCCTCCGAACTTGGGCAATAGTGCGGGATGAACGTTGATCATCCTGTCTGAAAAAGCATTTATGAGGTATTCAGGGACCAGCCACATGAACCCTGCAAGCACGATCAGATCAATGTTTCGGGATTGAAGCTCCTTTAAAACCAGATTGCTCTCATAGAACTCTCCCCGATTGAAAATGAAGGTCTCGACCCCGGCTTTCTGCGCCTTTTCCAACACGGGCGCATCGGCCTTATTGGAAAGAACAAGGGACACCTGGATACTCGGATGCCTATTGAAATGCTCTATGATCCGCTGGGCGTTAGTACCAGCTCCTGAAGCAAAAATGGCTATTCGGTGCATGCAGCAAAAGTAACCCAAACAAGAATGTACCCTGAACTTGTTTCAGGGTCTTTCCGATGCTGAAACAAATTCAGCATGACGCGGTCAGTGGCTATCCTTTTTACAGCAATGATGAAGCTTTTCGTAAGCTTCTTTTTTGGCCAGACTTTCATCCGCATCGTAGCCAGCTTCATTGATGGCGGTTCGGATGTCCTCAACTGTTGTCTTATTCGATTTGAAGCTGACGGTAACGATTCCAGTTTCAACATTCAACTCAGCAGCAGTAACACCTTTGGTGAAAGCCAGTTGCTTTTCGATGGTTTCCTTACACATATCGCAAACGGCTGAGGTTTTTATCTCAACCGTTTCAATGCTTTTCTGTGCGAAAGCCACGTTCAATGAAAGCGTGGCAATCAATGTCATAAGTATGTTTTTCATGTCTGTTTATTTTAATCTGTAACGTAATCCTAAATACGGGTTGATGCCCATTTGCGAACCCCACACCA
>JBJOHR010000185.1:0-8023 GCA_046047575.1 Bacteroidota bacterium
AGCGCTATATTCTTGGACCGGATGAAGGGACTTTCATGACCACCTACATGGAATATCCTCCAATGATGGAAGAATCGTCCATTGCCATGGAATACGCATCCAAATTGGTCGGACTTTGGAACGTAGAAGGTGCCATGATGGGAGGTCCGTTTGTAACTTATGCCTTCCTTGATCCAACGGGAAAAAGAGTTCTTTACCTACATGGATTCGTTTTTGCGCCAGGAAAGAACAAGCGCAATTACCTGCGCCAAGTTGAGGCTATCATCAAAAGCGCTCAGTACAGTTAGTAGATTCCTGTGCTTATGCATTAATGGTTTATCGTTTTACCTTTAGCGTATAAAACCAAAACATTTACCATGAAAAAACTCTTACTCATTAGTGCGGCTTTGCTTATCGGCAGTGCTGCGAATGCTCAAACCTGTAATCCTGATGCGCAATACGCGGGATCGCCTCCAGGACTTTATCCGGCAGGTTCTCTTGGGCCATCATGCGAGCTTACTGCTGCAAAGACGATCATCAGTCTTACAGATACGGTCGTTACCGTTACTAATCCATTCCCAATTACGGCCACACTATATATCACACGTCTGAGAATCAATGATATCGTGGGACTTCCAGCCGGTTTGCTGGTCAGTACAGATGTTATCGGCTCTGCCGATCAGGACGCCCCTTGGGGATATTGGGAAAACACGGGTAGCACCCCGAACCAGACCGCTGCTTTAGGTTGTGCATACGTTTACGGCAGCGGAGGCGATTGGGATGCTGCCATTGGCGGTGGCCTTAACAATGAAGGAGTGTACCCACTCGAATTCTTTGTGGATGCGTACGTTGCAAGCGCCAATCCGAACATTCTGGGAGTATTGGGCGGCCCTCAATGGGTTAGTACTATCAATCCTGATTTTGGAGGTGGAGAATTTGTGATCTACGACACCTTGGTAGTAGCATCAGACTACGCCAACATCAGCACTTCCATTTCTGGGGGTTCAAATGTGGAGCCCGGAACGCAATACACCTATTCAGTTCCGCAAGACCCGAATGTTACGTATAACTGGACGGCTACCAACGGAACAATTGTTTCTGGCCAAGGAACCAATTCTGTTGATGTTACTTGGAACGGTAGCGGAAACATTGAAGTTGAACTTACGGATGGCGGTTGCCAAGGTGTTGACGACATGGATGTCACTGCCATTGCAACTGGATTGGATGAGGTTGCTGGAATCAATGCAAGCGTTTACCCAAACCCAAGCAACGGCATTTTCACATTACAACTGGGAAGTACAGACGCCATCAACATCCGAATCATGGATGTGTCTGGTAAAGTAGTACGCTCTGAGAAATTAGCTGGCAGCACGCTTTACAACATCGACATGCAGAATGCGCGTATTGGCGTTTATGTAATGGAGTTCGAAACCGCTGAAGGAAGAACTTTCAAGAAGCTGATCAAGAATTGATCAGCGCTTAAACCATTAAAAAGGCCGCTCCGTGGAGCGGCCTTTTTCATTCTATCAACGGCACTTTAACCTGCCTGTTTCCGCTATCGGCTTCTACCGAAAGAATGTAAAGGCCGCGTGCAAACGAACCTGTTTCAATCTGTGTTTGCAATATCTGCTGATTGAACGACTTGCTGTAAACCCGCTTTCCATCTGTAGAATAAAGCACCAGGTCAAAGCGCTCAGCCTCCAAAAGGTTTAGCTGAATGTTCAGATAATTGCTTGCCGGAATGGGATATGCGTTGAAGATAACTTGGTCAAAAGGTTCCGCGACTGTTGTGTAGTCAACCTCGAAAACCGCAATAATGGTGTCGGGTCCAAAAATGGTTACCGAAGCTTCAACGCTATCCTGATGTGGAAAGATGATGTTGCCAGAAGTTGATTCCCAATGCGAGAATTCGGCTGTTACTGCGGGATTGGAAACGCGGGCTTCCAGCAGATTATCCATGTTGCCGAAATAAGCACCGGTCCACGGTAGTTCCTGTCGCTCATGCCAAAGTGTGTTCAATTTCACATCGCCTACATTGGGTGGGTAAGTCTTAACCGTAATATCGTACGGACCTGTAATGTCATAGCAGGCAACCATTCCTTCTTCCAGATTGGCGCAGCGCTCTTCAATGAAGGTTCTCATTTCCTGAACGTTTCCATTCCACTCGTTCATAGTGCCGCCCCATCGTTGTATGTGCCGTGGCATTTCTGGGGCAATAATGGCCACCATACTGTCGAATGTGAACAGCATGTTCTCACATGAGAAAATGGTGTTCATATGGTCGGCATAGCGCGAATAGTACAATTGTTCGAAGTCTGGGCTTTCATCCAACAGTTTCAGGAAGATCTGTTCGTGTTTTCCGTCATCTTCTCCTCCCCACCATCCCCAATTGTCGAGGAAATCAGCAATTCCTTCAATATCGCAGGGTTCCGCATCGGCATTCGTATTGGGAACTCCTGAATAGTTGATGTAGTAATCGAAGGTGGCATCCAGATCCCAAAGCATGTAGCCCCAGCCTTTGTGCGAGCCGTCAGGATTCAGTCCTCGCCACCAGGCGGTGTTGTAGTTGAGCCAGTCTGATGCCACTACATTCAAGTTGGTTGTCATGTAATCGATCAGGCTATTGAACTGCAATCCATCGTCTGCAATAGCATAGTTGGCAGCAACTCCCATGTCGTTGTTCAAAATGAAATCACGCAATACGTACCAATCATCAAAGGCTTGTTGGCCGCCATATTCCGCTTCGGTGCTTCCCCAGGTGGAAAGCCATTGAATGTCGTATTTGTCCTGATCGTAATAGTAATCGGTATAATCATGATCGTTCGGTTTTTCGCGCAGCGCGTAAACGCCCCAATATTGACCGTTCAGGTAAACGATGGCCCGTTCAGCATTGCGAACGTCCAGCTTCATGCCTCCGTTCTTAGCCAATGTCTGCACATATTCATCGCGTATGTGGCAACCACCATCGTGCACATTATTCGGGTCGGCCGGAACATTGTCTGCTGGATAGTTGTCATCGCCTGAAGCCCGAAGAATGATCCGTTGGTACCCGTCTCTATCGGAGTAATCGAAAATAGTGTCTTCCAACTCGGCCGAATAGCCCATCTCATCACGGCTGATCCAATCCAGGCTACGCTGAAAATTGACCCACGAATCCTGACCGTGGCTGTTCAATTCCCCATAAGAAGTTGTGGTTCTCTGACCTGCCGCATTGAAATACTCGGCAGAACCGTGCGGCCTAAGCCACTGGTCGCCATTGGCCAGATCGGTAAGCTCATCTGCTGCTACCGAAAACACAGGCAGCGTAAAGCTTTCGTTGATGAAATAGGTGTTGAACTCCACCAAGCTCGGAAGCACGCTTGGGTCGTTGCTGAAAGTGCGCAGTTTCACCACTCGGGTCATTGGAACCAGATAGGAGCCAGATAGCGCATTGGATGCCGTTGTAGGCAAGGTTCCGTCAACCGTGAACCGAACTGCCGAGTTAGGTTCGTTATTGGTCACGCTCACCTGAACAGAGCTTGGATAGAATCCGCCAGCCGTGTTCACCACCGGTCTTTCTGCATATCGGTCGTAATGTCCGGTGCTTCCGTTAGACGATCCCGGAGTTGGAGAAACATCCACAGCCCAAGTTGCACCGCCATTCACATCTCTGCACCACGAATGGCCAAGTTGAGTTATCTGAAGCGGAATGTTGTTGATCTGAACCAGATTCGGATCGGAGAACACGATCTCCTCGTTTCCATTCGACTGCTTCAGCTTGAAATTGGCGTGATACTGCCCACCTGAAACCTCATCTCTTCCATCGCACCAGAAAACCAGATAACCGTTTCCAGGAATGATGGTTCCGCTTGGGATCATCCATTTCTCGGGGCTGTTCTGATTATCGGACAGAAAGTAGCCGCCAATGTTCACAGCACTGCCAGATGTGTTGTAGAGCTCAACCCAATCTTCGTAGTTCTGGTAGTTATCCTGAAACTGGCTGAGGTTTGATGCTGAATACTCATTCACTACAACTTGTCCGAATATTGGCGAGGCAAAAAGTGAAGAAACGAGAACTGTAAAAGTGAATCGCATGGAAAAAGTTTGAGGAAAGGTAACGTTTAGATAACATTATCTTTCTTCCATGACGAGTGGCAATTCTGAAAGTTGTCGTACTGCTAACCTTTCCAATTGGAATTCGAATCTGTTTTTTATTGCTGACCATTTGGTCAATTAAAAAATTTCCCATTCCTTTGACTGACCGTTTAGTCAACCAACCATCCGACTATGCAAAACCAGATTCAGGATTCCTTGGCGGCCACAAGCATTGAAGTGGCATTGTTAAAAAACATCACCATCCGCGAATGTGAAACAGGATTTGTTGTTGCACTGACCGATGACGAAGGATTTGAAACGGTCCGCGGTTATGGTCCGAATCCTACGGAAGCCATGAACGACCTTCACAGAAACCTGATCTGATGGCTCCACGATCGCCCGAACAGTTTGCAGAAATACGCGAGGAGCGGAGGCAACAGATCTTGGATGCCGCTCTTCATGTGTTCGCGCAAGACAGCTACCACGGTTCATCCATGTCGGCCGTTGCTACCCGCGCAAAGGTGAGCAAAGGCCTTATTTACAACTACTTCAACAGCAAGGAGGAAATACTGCTTACGCTGATCACTGAACTGTTTGATGAGGCAATGGAATTGATGGATGTGGACCCTGAAATTCCGCTTTCGAGAGAGAAATTCATCGACATCATTCACCGAAGTGTGGATGTGGCCGTGCAGAATCCGCAGCGTTGGAAGTTGTACATGTCGCTATCGTTCCAACCGGATGTAACGCCATTGTTAATGGAAAAAATGCTGCCCAAGGTCCAACCGTTCATGATGCTGATGAACAATTATTTCCTGGCGCGTGGACACCAAGATGCCATGACCATGATGCGCTACTACTCTGCCGTAATGGACGGAGTGCAGCTACATATTCTGATGGATCCGCAGAATTTCCCGGTTGATAAAGTGAAACAAATGATGATAGACCAATTCGCGTAGTTGAACACAGACGGACGCGCACAAAAAATGACACTGATGAAATCCTCTACCAACCGATTGAACTTTGCGTTATCGAACCTTCCAACGGCCTTCGGAACCGTGATGTTTTTATTTTCTTTCTCGATGGCGGTGAACGCGCAGACCGCGCGCGAGATCATACAGAAAGCGGATGAGAAAATGCGTGGAACGAAATCGGCCATAACTGAAATGACCATAACTATTGTGCGACCCAAATGGCAGCGCGAAATGACGCTGAAGAGCTGGTCGAAAGGAGAAGAGTTGAGCCTTTCATTAATAAAATCACCTGCCAAGGAAAAAGGTATAACCTTCCTAAAAAGAGACAAGGAAATTTGGAATTGGATGCCATCTATCGAACGCACCATCAAACTACCTCCAAGTATGATGATGCAAAGCTGGATGGGAACGGACTTTACCAACGATGATCTGGTTCGGGAAAGTTCAACGTTGAATGATTATGACCAAAAGATCGTGGGCGATTCGACCATTCTAGGGCGCAAATGTTGGAAAATCCAACTCGACCCGAAACCAAACGCTCCAGTTGTTTGGGGTAAGCTAATCGTGTTCATCGATCAAAAAGACTACATCCAGCTTAGAAGCGAAATGTATGATGAAGATGGGTCTCTGATCAACATTTTGAACTCGTATGACATCAAAGAAATGGGGGGTAAACTAGTTGCTGCCAAAATGGAAATGGTTCCCGTTGAAACGCCCGGAAACAAGACCATAATGGAATTCACATCCATGGAATTTGACCTTCCGATGGACGATGACTTCTTTACACCTGCCAACATGAAACGCATTAAATGATCATGCTGATCAAACTCGCTTGGCGGAACATATGGCGGAATAAGCGGAGGACGTTTATTACCATGGGATCGATATTCTTTGCGGTCATCCTGTCTACGCTCATGATGAGCTTAAAAGAGGGGATCTATGCTCGCATGATCTCGTCCTTGGTTGGGACTTACACAGGCTACATCCAAATTCACGCGCCCGGTTACTGGGCCGATAAGTCGGTTGACGAAAGCATGGAGATCACAGACAGCCTGATCCGGGCTGTTTCCGAGACCAATGGTGTTACAGGGTACGTTCCGCGAATAGAAAATTTCGCGTTAGCCGCCTCAAAGGAAATCACCAAAGGTTCAATGGTGGTGGGTATTGACATTGAATTGGAGAAGGGTTATTCCTCTATTCACGAACGAATTTCACATGGGCAGTATCTCGAAGAAGGTGATCGATCGGTACTTGTTGGGGCAGGGCTGGCCGATTATCTTAACCTAGAGGTTGAGGATACGATCGTGCTGCTTGGCGCGGGCTATCACGGGGTAAGCGCTGCTGGAAAGTATCCAATAAAGGGCATAGTCACCTTCGGCTCGCCCGACCTGAGCAAACAGCTGGTGATCCTTCCTTTAGCCGAAGCTCAATGGTTTTACGGAGCAGAAGGCAAGGTCACCAACGTGGTGGTTTTGGTTGATGACCCAGACAATTCCAAAAGAATTGACCAAGCGTTGAAGACAAAGCTCCAAGACCGTTATGAGGTAATGCATTGGGAAGAAATGAGCCCTGAGATAAAGAACCTGATTGAAACCGATAGAGTTGAAGGATACGTGTTCATGTTCATACTATACATGGTCATTTCCTTCGGAATATTCGGCACCATGCTCATGATGATGGCGGAAAGAATGCACGAATTCGGAGTGCTTATCGCGGTTGGAATGAAACGTATGAATCTAGCTGGAATGGTCTGGCTTGAAACCTTGATGATATCGCTTATGGGCGCCTTTGCGGGAATGATCGGAGCTTTGCCTGTCTGTGCTTACTTCCATTTTTCGCCAATTGAGTTCGCCAAAGGAGAAGAAATGGCAAAAATGTACGAGGAATACGGAATGGAAGCCGTGATGCAGGCATCGATTGAACCGACTGTTTTCATTCAGCAGGCAGTTGTGGTGGCGTTGATGGCCACCGTTATTGCAGTCTATCCATTCTTAAAGATCCTTAGGTTGAGAGCCATTAATGCAATGCATTCTTAAATAGCGTAAACGAAGAGATATGCTGGTTAAAATCGCTTGGCGGAACATTTGGAGAAACACTACCCGAAGTGTGGTGGTGATCATTGCCATTGCGCTCGGTCTGTGGGCCGGTGTGTTTGCTTCGGCCTTTGTGCAAGGTATGATGAGGCAGAAAATTGAAACAGTGATCAAGGCCGAGATGTCTGATTTCCAGTTTCACAGACCCGGTTTTACAGATGAATACTTGGCCAAACTTTACATGGAGAACGGAGAAGAAATTCGTTCCAAGGTCGGTAATGAAGAATCGGTGATCGCCTCTTCTGGCCGGCTGATAAGCATGGGAATGGTTGGATCCGCAAAGCAGAATGGCGCTATTAAGATCGTAGGGATCGTTCCTGACGATGAAGCAGCGGTAACAGGTCTGAACGAGCAGGTTTTAGATGGAGATTACTTCGAAGGTGTAAAGCGCAATCCGGTACTTATAAGCCAGGCCACGGCAGAGAAATTCAGGGTAAAGTTGAAATCTAAACTAATACTCACATTACAAGATGTTGATGGCGAAATCATAGCTGGTGCCTTCCGAGTGGTCGGTATTTACAAAACGGAGAATGTGATGTTTGATAGAATGAACATCTACGTACGTCAAGATGACCTGAGAAAACTCATCAAGATTGAAACGGGCTTACATGAAATTGCCGTTTCACTCAACGATCATGACCTGGCCGACCCAATGGCCACCAAGTATCAAGAAATTCATCCAGACCTTTCCGTGCAATCTTGGCTCGACCTTGCAACGGGTATGAGAATGATGGTTGATATGATCGATGTATACATATACTACATTGTTGGAATCATCTTGGTCGCATTGCTATTCAGCATACTCAACACCATGTTGATGGCCGTACTGGAACGCGTCCGCGAGATTGGAATGCTGATGGCCGTTGGCATGACAAAAGGGAAGGTCTTCTTCATGATCATGCT
>JBJOHR010000186.1:0-8450 GCA_046047575.1 Bacteroidota bacterium
CACGGTCAAACACACTTTGACCCACCGTCATAGGAATGTAAGCTCTACGGTTATCTCTGCTGCCTCCACCATCTTTGAAACTGCCGATCACCTTGAAAGAGATGCCGCCAACGTTCAGTTCTTTGCCAAGGTGATCACCATTCGGAAATAGTTCCTGCTGCAGTGGCTCACCCAGTACGATCACTTTTCTGCGCTGCTCAATGTCAATCTCGTTCAAAAAACGACCGGTGAGCATGGCTGCATTCTCCGCGTAGAACTGTCCCGGATGTGTGGCAATGAGGCCATAATTCCCTTTTTTGTTCCCAACCACCATGTCTTGGTCTGAAAGCCAAAGGCGGGAGGCCACATTCTCCAAGCCGTTCACTCTTCCATGATCAATGGCTTCGTGATCATCGTCTGTAAATTGAACGAAACGACCGGGCTGCATGCCTCTATGTGGAATGGTGGTCCGGCCTTGGTAGATCCAAATGCTATTGATGGCATCTTCTTCAAATTCGGCCTTGAATCCATTTCGCAGACCATTGCCCGAACCAAGTAGGATAATAAGCATGAAGATGCCCCAGAACACACTGAAACCGGTAAGGAACGTTCTCAGTTTGTTCTTACCGATGGTTTCAAAAATCTCCTGCCATTTATCGAGGTCGAACACCTTATTTCAATTAGGAATTAGTAATTAAGAATTAGAATTGATAATACGGAGTAGTTTCATTGAGGCCAGATCTGAATTCCTAATTCCTAATTATCAATTCATCATTTTCAATTAAACCGTCTTTCATCAGAATAACTCGATCGGTCTGCGCTGCAATGTCATGTTCATGAGTAACGATGACCACCGTCATGCCAGAGGCGTTCACTTCTTTGAGCATTTCCATTACCTCGCCAGATGTCTTACTGTCCAGTGCTCCAGTGGGCTCATCGGCCAGGATCACCTTGGGTTTGGTTACCAATGCACGGGCAATGGCCACCCGCTGTTTCTGCCCACCGCTCATTTCGCTCGGAAGGTGCTCCGCCCAATCCAAAAGGCCAACCCGCTCCAAATGTTCCATGGCGATCCTGTTCCGCTTACTTCTTCCAACGCCTTGATAGTAGAGTGGAAGTGCCACATTTTCCATGGCATTCTTAAAGCTGACCAAATTGAAACTCTGAAAAACGAACCCCAATAGCCTGTTCCGATACTGGGCTGCTTTGGTCTCGCTCAGGTCTTTTATCAGGGTTCCATTCAACTGATAGCTGCCCGAATCGTAATTATCTAGGATTCCGATGATGTTGAGCAGGGTTGACTTTCCTGTTCCGGATGAACCCATGATGGAGACCAACTCGCCTTCCTGTATGGTCAGGTCAATACCTTTTAGCACATCCAATCGGTTGGTACCCATCTGGTACGCTTTCTTGATTCCTGACAGTTCGATCATAGGTCAGCGAAAATAGAGTTAAGAATCTGCGCGAATCGTTAAGAAACCTTGGCTTTCGTTAAAAATTGTGAAGATGCCGGCAGAAATAAATTCCACCTGACTGCGTTACCTTCGGACCGTGAAAGAAGCCGTGCTATTGATAATGCTTGTGGTTGGACTGATGGCCTGCAACAATGAAGCAGACGATTGTCCAGCTATTTGGAACCTGGATAAAGCCCAAGTTTCTGCCTTTGCCAACTCGGATTCATCCGGTCTGCTGTTGGAAGTTTGGAATCCTGCTTCAGCCAATGCCATTACCCTGGAGCAAGGACCCTTGGTAGGTAACTTTTCGCTTTCCGTTTCTCTGGTCGATTTTGAATGGGATTCCTTGGTGCGGCCGCAGTTCCGTTTGGAAGTGTACGACCCGAACCATCCCGATTCGGCTGTAAACGGGATAGCGGTGAACGATGTGGCCTACTATTGTTACATTGGAACGGGTGCGGCCGACAGCGACATGCGCCTGATACCTTTTTCAACAGGCTTGTTGACCCTTGAACGGGTGGATGAGGTTTTTACCTGCACTGCCGATGTAGGTGGGGTGCTGCTGGCCTATTCGGATAGCTGCGGAAGCGAGGATCTGAATGTGCGATTGGCGCTGGGCGCAGTAGAGAACGATGTCGGTTCCATTGTGGCACGGATCAATGATTTCACGGTATCCTCCAATGGTTCGGCCTCGTCAATGGTGTTCCCTGACGATTTCGATTGCGAAAGTTGGTCGTACTAGAAAGGTCTTCTCGGGCGTTTGCCTGCTTTAGGGGCGCCACCACCTGAACGTTCGGAAAAGCGGCTACCACCATCGCGACCTTTGGAGAATCGGTCTTTAGAGAAACGCTCCTTGAACTTATCTTTTTTTACTCCGGCCGTTCTGCCAGAATAAGCCTGGGCCGAAGAACCCGGACCCGTGCTGGTCGCCCTTTGCAGTGCCACCTTTTTACCAAGATGATCAGAGCCCTGAGCATCTTTCTCCAGCTTGTCGGCATAGGCATTGTCCACCTCAAAGAAGGAGAAGGTGTTCATGATCTCGATCTTACCTATCTCCACATCGCGTTTCCTCAGGTGTTCGTTAATGAAGCCCATCAGATTGGCGGGATTCATATTGTCTTTCTTACCCAAGTTGATGTGGAATCGAGTAAATCGTGCGGCATCGTCATACTTTCTACCCCGTTCACCGCGTTCCGGATCTCTTCGGTCTCCACGGTCATCGCGGTCACGCCCACGGTCTTCACGTTCGCGTCTGTCTCCTCTTGCAGAACTGCTGTTCAGGTCGGGAGCGTTCTTGTAATATTCTAAGAATCGGTTGAACTCAAAGCTCACCAAATGTTTGATCAGGTCTTCTTTGGTCAAATGTCCCAACTGCTCCATAATGGCAGGCAGATAGGGTTGAATTTGCTTTTCGTTCACATTCAACTGACCCAATCGCTCTACGATGGTGTACAATTGGGTTTCGCATATCTCCTGTCCGGTCGGTACAGGTCGCAATTCAAACTGCTTCTTCAGCTTGTGCTCAACGGATCTGAGTTTACTCCGTTCTCTCGAATGGATGATGGCAATGGAAATACCCCGTTTGCCAGCACGGCCTGTACGTCCGCTACGGTGTATGTACACCTCTTCTTCGTCCGGAAGGTTGTAGTTGATCACGTGGGTAATGTCGTCCACATCGATTCCTCTGGCCGCCACATCAGTAGCCACTAGCAATTGTATCTTACGCTGACGGAAGCGCGCCATAATGGCATCTCGCTGTGCTTGCGATAGGTCGCCATGTAAGGAATCGGCATTGTAGCCGTCCTGCATCAGCTTATCGGCAATTTCCTGTGTTTCCCTGCGGGTACGGCAGAAGATAATGCCATACACATGCGGGTTCACATCGGCCAAACGCTTCAAGCATTCGTATTTGTTGCGTGCATCCACCATGTAGTAATGGTGCTCAATATTGGCCGAACCTTCGTTACGTCCTCCCGAAGAAACCTCGGCAGGGTCTTTCATGTAGCGCTTGGTAATATCCTTAATGCCCATTGGCATGGTGGCCGAGAAGAGCAGGGTCTGCTTGGTATCGGGGGTCTGGCCCAATATCAGGTCCAGATCGTCCTTAAAGCCCATGGTCAGCATTTCGTCTGCTTCGTCCAGCACCACAAACTGCACATCCTGTAAGCGGAGCACCCGTCTGTTAATAAGGTCAACGGTACGCCCCGGAGTGCCAATGATCACATGGCAACCGCGTTTGATGTCGCGGATCTGATTCTCTATGCTGGCTCCACCGTACACCGCCACCGTTTTCAGGTTCATGAACTTGGCAAAGTTCTGCATGTCGTTGGTTATCTGCAGGCAGAGTTCGCGGGTAGGGCAGAGTACAATGGATTGTATCTCCCGGCTGTTTTCGTTCAACTGTTGAAGTACAGGAAGACTGAATGCGGCCGTCTTTCCGGTTCCGGTCTGCGCCAGAGCTATCAGATCCTTTTTAGAATCCAATACCTGCGGAATGGCTTTTTCTTGAATAGGTGTAGGGGTTTCAAATCCCAGTTCGTCCAGCGCCTGAACGATCTCGGGCCTAAGGCCCAACTCTTTAAATGTCGGCATTATGTGCTCTTTGGTGGTTTCAACCGCCCAATAACTGCACCATGCAAACTATCTGAGGAGGGATGAAATCGGCCGCAAAGGTAGTAAAGGGATCGAGCTTTACGCGAATGCCTGTAAATAGAGGCAGTTATGACCGTATCTGCCTCTGACCGGAATCCGAACTAGGGTAGAACCCGCGCTGCAACCACATACCACCTGAGCTACTGAAAGAACTGCATGACGCGTGCCACCACGTAGATGGAACCGAAGAACAATCCCCACCAGCCAATGGGACCAAGCAGGGCACTGAGCAAGATTCCCAACTTGGGCTGTTTCCAAAAGGCAAAGCGCCAGATAAGCCATTGCGATAGCACCGACAATCCGGCATAGAACACAAACACCAGCCAGGCACCGGGTTCCAGCATCCAGTTGAAACTGTAGTAACCCTCATCCAAATAAAAGAGGTAGATGAAGAGGGCGGATGAGAAGAGACCCCAACTGGCCCAATGGGCCATTGAAGCTGTAGGAGTGGCCAATGGCTGTTGCATGCTTATCTGTTGGCGTTACAAACGCGGTGAATGGCTCCTTATTGCCTGAACGAGTAAGGTTCAGACTCCTTCGTGTCTATCCCCACACCCATCACAGCACGGAAGACTTGGGATGGCCTGGATCCACAAAAATCTGCTAGGATTTGGAAACTCAACAGGTCTCTGGTGAGACCAACTGGCCTACCGTCCCACGCAAGAATTTTAAGCATTGTTACCAAAGGTTTCTTGTTTCCATTTCCTTGAAGGTCAATGGCATTTAAGTGATTTTGTGGAACGATTCTATGAGGTATTAATGAACGTTGCTAAGACTGATCAACAAACCAACTGATCACCGAACAAAGTAGGCCGAAACCTTCTTTTCCTTCGAAGCGGCATCGTAGGTATAGAAGCCACTGCCGGTCTTGGCACCCAGGTTGCCGCTTTCCACCATGTTCACCAATAGGGGGCAAGGGGCGTATTTCGGGTTGCCCAATCCTTCATGCAGCACACGCATAATGCTGAGGCAGGTGTCCAGTCCGATGAAATCGGCCAGATGAAGCGGGCCCATGGGATGAGCCATGCCCAGTTTCATGATGGTATCGATCTCCTCAACTCCGGCCACACCGTGGTAGAGGGTTTCTATGGCTTCATTGATCATGGGCATCAGGATGCGGTTGGCCACAAAACCCGGATAGTCGTTCACTTCAACCGGAACTTTGCCCAGTTTCTTGCTCATTTCCACAATGCGCGCGGTGGTTTCATCAGAAGTAGAGTAGCCACGAATGATCTCAATAAGCTTCATTACAGGCACCGGATTCATGAAATGCATGCCAATGACCTTGTCGGCCCGTTTGGTGGCAGCCGCTATCTGTGTAATGGAAATGGAAGAGGTGTTGCTGGCAAGAATGGCCTTATCAGGACATACGGTCTCCAACTCGGCAAAGATCTTCAGTTTCAGCGCCTTGTTCTCGGTGGCAGCCTCAACCACCAGATCGGCATGCTCTGCACCTTTCTCCAAGCTGGTAAAGGTGTTCAGATTGGCAAGGGTCTTCAGCTTTTGGTCGTCAGATAGGGTGCCTTTGGCAATCTGTCGGTCAAGGTTCTTGGCAATGGTGCTCAATGCTGCGTTAAGCGCGTCCTTGCTTACGTCTACCAACGATACTGTGTAGCCGCTCTGGGCAAAAACGTGTGCAATGCCATTTCCCATGGTACCTGCTCCGATCACTGTTATATTCTTCATGCCGCTTGTTGTTTGCCGCGAATATAGGAAAGGGGGATTGTTCGATTGCGGGGTCTTGGGTTAAATGATTCTCCACACACCCCCAACCCCTCTCAAGAGGGGATTAAGGGGTGTGTATTTCTAAGACTTCCTATTTTCAATCCGAAATTTCAATCAATGAGCAGAAAGATCATACCATACAACCCAAAACTCAAAGATTTGGCCCGACAACTGAGGAACAACAGTACCCGATCTGAGATCTGGCTATGGAAACGGCTGAAGGGAAAACAACGGTTGGGTTATGATTTTCACCGTCAGAAACCTATTGACAATTTCATTCTCGATTTCTTCTGTCATGAGTTGATGCTTGGCATTGAGCTGGATGGGATCAGTCATATGTTCGATGAGGTTCAGGAACGAGATCGATTGAAAACGGAGCGAATGAATCAGTTGGGAATCACAGTTCTTCGGTTCCACGATGATGAGGTTTTTGATGACATAGATGCCGTGATCATGCGAATCGATGGTTGGATTGCGGAACGCATTGGTTCTATTGATCAGCTATGATCTGTAGTTACACACCCCCAGCCCCTCTCAAGAGGGGAGTTCTTTCCCTCTTCCATAGGGAACAAAGGGGAGCTGCTTTCCCTTCTTCTGAGGGGATCAAGAGAGGCGCGTTCTTTCCTCTCTCGAGAGGGGATTAAGGCGTGTGTTCTTTCCTCTCTCGTCCCGATAGCTATCGGGAGGGGATCAAGGGGTGTGTTTTAGAAACAGTCCCACCCATCAGAACCCAACAACCTTACCGGATAACCGTCACCGTGCCGGTCTCATGGAATTCGCCTTCGGCATTCTCCATGCCCTCCCAAATGTCGCCATTGCCAAAAATGGCATCCACACGCCACACGTAGGCTCCCTGCGGAACGGTTTCTCCTTGGTAGGTGCCATCCCATCCTTCGCTAGGCGAACCCTCTTCTAAGGCGATGGATTCCCACAGCAGATTGCCCCACTTATCGAACACCATGCAACGGTAATTGGCCAAGCCTGTCCCTTTGGGTTGAAACACGCGCACATCAGGATTTTCATTCGAAGGAATAATAGCATTTGGCACATAGAGTCCACCGAAGAAATCGACCGAAATGTACATGCTGAAGGTGTCTACACAGCCATTGGCATCAACAATGGCCAAGGTCACCAGTTTATTGCCGAAATAGGCGTACTGATGGGTGGTGTTGGTACTGGCATCGGTGTCGCCATCTCCGAAATCCCACCAGTCCGAAACGTGAGGAGAGGAAGTATTGAAGAACCCGATGGTGCCATTGGCAATAGGGTCGGGAATGTTAGTGTACTCAAAGCTGGCGGTCGGATTGGGGAATACCGTTATCAGGTTGCCGTATACGATGGTATCGCCACAGCCACCCAGACCTGAGGCAATCAGTTCTACCGAATACGTACCGTCATCATTGAAAACGTGGGTAGGGTCTGTCTCTGTTGAACCGTTCGGGTCGTTGAAATTCCAGTCAAACGAAGTACCGTTCTGCGAAAGGTTCGTAAAATCGACCGACCATGGTTCGCAGCCATCGGGGTCGCTGGCCTCAAAGTTGGCCACCACGGTAGGGAATACCTCAAACAACTGTGTGGAACTGTCCTGACAACCGAACTGGTTGGTAACCAGCAATTCGATGAAGTACTGCCCGATGGTATCGAAGGTGGCCTGACTGATGAAAGTCGTTTCCGTAGTGCCATTGTCGTGGTCCCACAGGAACTGATTGGCACCCGTTGACTGATTGGTGAGTGCTACCGAAACAGGGGCCACGCACGAACTGCTGGCACTCATTGTGAACGCGCTTACAGGCAGCGGATTGACGGTTACAGCCCCCGAAGTGCCGTCTGTACAACCGAAGTTGCTTGTAACAGTAAGGGAATAGACGTAGTTCTGCGCTGCACCGTAGAGATGTTCCGGATGCTGTTCAGCTGACGAATTACCATCTCCGAACTGCCAATCCCATTGAGAAATGGAACCGGAATTTATCGTGCTCGAATCTCCGAAGGAAACTTCTTGGCCTAGACAGACATTGGCCGCAACTACCACTGCATTCGGTAGCGGATGAACCGTTACAGCTTGGGTAATGGTATCACTACAACCGCCTGTTGCTGTTACAATAAGGGTGACGTTGTAGGTAGAATCGATAGGGTAGATCAAGGATGGGTTCTGTTGCAATGAGGTGGCCCCGTTGCCCAATTGCCAGTTCCAGTTGGTAATGGTACCTGGATTCACGGTTGATACATCCACAAGGCTGGTGGTCTCAAACAGGCAGGTATCGTTGAACGTGAATGCAGCCAATGGAGTCGGGTTGACGGTAACGGTTCCTGTTCCAAAGCCATCGCAACCAGTGGTGCTGGTCAGGGTGAGTGATACATCATACACACCCGGAGCAGCGTAGGTGATGCTCGGATTGGTATCTGTGCTCAATTGCTGACCAAGGTCCCAATTCCATGTAAGGATGCTGTCAGGTGCTATCACGGTAGAGAAGTCGGTGAACTGAGTTTCGCTACCGAAACATACCTCGGTGGCCACAAAACTCACCACAGGGGCCTCATCCACAAAGATGGTCACGGTGTCGGTGTTCTGGCACTGACCCACACTCACGGTTACCACGTAATCGGTCGTCTGCGTGGGGTTCGCCTGTGGGTTGGCGCTGT
>JBJOHR010000187.1:0-7319 GCA_046047575.1 Bacteroidota bacterium
CTGCAGGCCTGGATCCCGTTCTATACCAAAACGCTAAAGGATGGCGCGCCCGACCCGAAGTACTACCGCAGCGAAGCTTCCGAAGAATTCCCGCATCAAGTGGCCGAGGGTTTGTACGTCCGGAAGGATTATCCAGATTCGCTCTATCTGCTCATTAACCGCTCTGAGCTGCTGGGCAAAAAGCAGTACAAATACAGCGACCTAGGCTATTACTACCTCCGAAAACTCATTCAGTTGGAAACCAAGCAACGCTCGGACGACTATGCCAGCAGCACATTCTACCGTCCGCTCGGCCTACAGACCATGGGTTATCTGCCGCGGCAACACATGGAGTTGGACCGTATTGTCCCAACGGAATACGACATGACGTTCAGAAAGCAGCTGGTACAAGGCCACGTTCACGACCAAGGCGCAGCCCTCTTGGGCGGAGTTGGCGGCCATGCCGGACTTTTTTCCAATGCGCAGGACCTTGCCGTGATCATGCAGTTGTTTCTCAATGAAGGGGAATATGGCGGAACACGTTATGTATCGGCTCAGACCATTCGCGAATTCATCAAATGTCAGTTCTGCAAGAGCGGCAACAGGCGCGGAATCGGGTTCGATAAGCCCGAACCAGATGGCAAGGGTGGCCCTACGTGCGAGTGCGTCTCGTACCTTAGTTTTGGGCACACGGGCTTTACAGGCACCATGGCCTGGGCCGATCCGGATAAGCAGATCGTTTACATTTTCCTCTCCAACCGCGTTTACCCCGATGCCGAAAACACCAAACTGCTGAAAATGGATGTCCGCACGCGCATTCAGCAGGTGATTTATGATGCTATTTTAGAGGAATGAAATGGTTGCTTGTAGCACTGATACTACCAATTTGCAGTGTTGGGCAAAACTTGGTTCCCAACTCAAGTTTTGAAGATGGGTATGATTGCCCATTCAACATTTCCCAATTTTTTGTGAACGACTGGTTTAACCCTTCCTTGGAAACCACTCCTGATTATTACCATGCTTGCTCCAATTATCCTATTGTCGGGATTCCCCAAAACATTTGTGGATATGAATTCCCCCGTGCAGGTGATGGTTATATAGGTTTGGTTCTTGGAAGCCGAACCCAAGGTGATTACCGAGAATATGCTTGTATTGAGTTGGATGCACAATTGGAATCGGGAACTGAATATGAAGTAAGCTTCTTTCTATCACTGGCGGATAGCAGTAACTTTTCGGTTAACAGTTTAGGAGTTCAGTTGAGTAGTTCAGTTCCTGTCCAGATTTTCGCACATGAGATTCCTTTGAATAATCCATTGTTCAATTCTGATACCTCGATTTATCACAATAAGGTGGGTTGGTCAGAGTTTAGGGTGTCATATCTGGCTCTAGGTGGAGAATCATATTTGTCAATTGGAAATTTTTCTGAATTCAATCAAACGGTTTTCTTCCCAACGTCATTCGGTGGCGACACCACTTCTTCTAACAATTTTTCATATGCGTATTACTATATAGATGAGGTTTCTGTTACCAGAAAACGTGAATTGGGTATTGCAATGGCTGATGCCAACTCGGAAGTTGGTATTTACCCTAATCCTGTTTCGGATATGATGTTGGTAATGGGCCTTCCAACAGGTTCTGATGTTACGATTGTTAATGGAGTTGGTTCGATGGTGCTCACGGTTAAATCAGAAACGAAAACGTTTTCAATCGAAACTTCAAATCTCCCTGACGGTATTTATTTCCTTGTAACCGAGACCGGGTCTTTCAAATTCTCGATTATCAGATGATTGTCCGTTAGGTAATTTCCGAACTCAAAAGTGAGTAAAGTCACCGCTTCTGTGTGACCAAAGTTTCTAACCAAGCCAACCAGCTGCTCTAGCTTTGTTGGAGCAATTAGAAGTTGAACACGTTAAAACATAAAGTCATGAAAGTAGAACAGTTATATACAGGGTGTTTGGCCCACGGAGCTTACTACATTGAAAGCAATGGTGAGGCTGCCATTATAGACCCACTAAGAGAAGTGCAGCAGTACATTGATATGGCTGCCGAAAGAGGCGCCAAGATCAAGTACATCTTCGAAACGCATTTTCATGCCGATTTCGTTTCGGGTCATGTTGATCTGGCCAAGAAAACAGGTGCACCTATTGTTTACGGTCCAACGCAGATGGAAACCGGATTCGACACTTTCGTAGCCAAGGATGGCGAGAAATTCCAATTGGGAAATGCACAGATCACACTTATTCACACACCTGGCCACACCATGGAAAGCAGCTGCTACCTGCTAACCAGCGAAGAAGGTAAGGACGAGGCCATTTTCACAGGCGATACGCTCTTTATAGGCGATGTAGGTCGACCAGACCTCGCACAGCACGTCATTGCCGACCTCACACAGGAGAAGCTGGCCAATCATCTGTTCGATTCGCTACGGAACAAGTTGATGCCATTGAATGATGACATTATTGTGTACCCGGGCCACGGAGCGGGCAGCGCTTGCGGCAAAAACATGAGTAAGGAAACTTCAGATACGCTAGGCAACCAGAAGAAGACCAACTACGCCTTGCGGGCCGATATGACCCGAGAAGAGTTTGTGAAAGAACTGCTTACAGGCCTTACACCACCGCCATCTTACTTCCCGAAGAATGTGGTAATGAACATCAAGGGCTACGATTCTATCGATAACGTGATGAGCCGAGGCATAAAGCCATTGTCGGTACGCGAGTTTGAAGCCGCCATGGAAGAAACGGGCGCAGTGGTCATTGACACCCGCAAGGCGCAGGACTTTGCCAAAGGCTTCATACCCAATTCATACAGCATTGGTATTGATGGCAGTTTTGCCGTGTGGGTAGGAACCTTGATCACCGATATTGAACAGAAGATCCTGTTGGTGGGAGATGAAGAACGCATCCCAGAAGTTGTAACAAGATTGGCACGTGTGGGTTACGACCACGCCATTGGTTACCTCGATGGGGGAATTGAAGCTTGGAAAGCCGAAGGAAAGGCGATTGATGCGGTTGAATCAATTTCTGCTGCCGAATTCGCAGCAAGAGAAGCTGCCGATAAGAGCATCAAGATTGTTGACGTGCGCAAGAAGAGCGAATATGATTCGGAACACATCGTTAACGCCATCAATGCTCCGTTGGACTACATCAACGATAGCATGACCAAACTCAATAAGGACGAAACCTACTACGTGCATTGCGCGGGCGGTTATCGTTCCATGATCTTCACTTCCATACTGCGTTCAAAGGGATACAAGAACCTGATTGATGTGGATGGAGGTTTCAATGCCATAAAAGATAGCGGTAAGTTTGAGGTTACCGCATACGTGTGCCCAACTACCATGCTTTAGAAAGAATAAGAACAGACAAACGATAAAAGGAAGAACGTAATGAAGAATGCAGGATACACCATTGTGGACGTGAGAAGCGCCATGGAATTCCAAGGAGGACATGTGGCAGGCAGTGTGAACATACCACTGCAGCAGGTGCCAGAGATGATAGAAGAGTTCAGGAATATGCCACAGCCATTGTTGTTGTGCTGTGCCAGTGGCAACAGAAGCGGTCAGGCGGTGGCGTTCCTACGTCACCATGGTATAGAATGCGAGAACGGTGGCGGTTGGATGGAAGTGAACTATCGCTTACAGCACGTTTAATAGGGCTCAGGTTTAGGATGAGAGCGGGCGCAACCTTGGTTGCGCCCGCTTTTTTTGTAGTGACTTTTGGTCAATATCGTACAATCAATAACTTCACTCTCACAAAATCCATCCCTATGAGAAAAATTGTACTCGCTCTGTTGATTGGTGCATGTTCCTTTCAAGCTTTCGCGCAGCAGCATTCTGTGGCCCGCAGGTGGAACGAAGTATTGCTGGAAGCCATTAGAAATGACCTTGCTCGACCCACGGTTCATTCCCGAAATCTATTTCATACATCCATTGCTCTTTACGATTCGTGGGCCATTTACGATCCCGTAGCTGAAACCTATCTATTGGGCAAGATCATACATGATTATGAGTGCCCCTTCAATGGCATTGCTACGCCAACAGATGTTCAGGCAGCACAGGAAGAGACCATGAGCTATGCTGCATATCGTTTGCTTAGACATCGCTTTTCCAGTTCTCCTGGTGCTGGCATGAGCCTGTATCGTTTCGATACGGTCATGACCAACCTTGGCTACGATATCAATGTCACAACTACCGATTATTCCACTGGCTCGTATGCCGCATTAGGGAACTATCTGGCTCAGAATCTGATCAATTTCGGTCTGCAGGATGCATCCAACGAGGCCAGCAACTATTCCAATCAGCATTACGCTCCAGTCAACAGTCCTTTAGTACCCATGTTCCCAGGCAATCCGGACATGACCGACCCTAACAGATGGCAGCCGCTCACATTGCAGGTCTTCATCGACCAATCTGGAAACGTGTATCCGATCAATACGCCCGCATTTGTAGGTGCCGAATGGGGACAGGTTCCTCCATTTGCGCTGAGTCAGGACGACCTGACCATCAATCAGCGGGATGGATACGATTATTGGGTCTATCATGATCCGGGAACGCCACCACTGATGGACACCGCTAACGTGGACGCCATTGTTGAGCAGTACAAGTTCACCTTCGAAATGGTTTCTATCTGGTCGTCTCACCTCAGTGCAGACGACCCAACAGTTTGGGACATATCTCCTGCATCCATAGGAAATGTTCAATACTATCCAACAGACGTGGCCGAGTACCCACAGTTCTACAGTATATCAGGGGGAGACCCTGGACAAGGTTGGGACCTTAATCCTGTAACAGGTCAGCCGTATCAGTCTCAGTACGTGAAACGAGGGGATTACACCCGTGTGCTGGCCGAATTCTGGGCAGATGGTCCGCATTCCGAAACGCCTCCGGGACACTGGTTCACCATCTTGAATTATGTGTCGGACCACCCCATGTTTGAGAAGCGCTTTGAGGGAACAGGCCCCATCCTTTCCGATCTGGAATGGGATGTGAAATCCTATTTCACCTTGGGTGGAGCTTTGCATGATGCTGCCATTACGGCTTGGGGTGTGAAATCGTGGTACGATTATGTCCGCCCGATCTCCGCCATTCGTTATATGGCCGAACTGGGTCAGTCTACAGGTGCCAGTGCAGCGAATTATCATCCCGGTGGTCTTCCATTGATTCAGGGTTATGTAGAATTGGTAGAGGAGGGCGACCCGTTGGCAGGACAGAACAATCAGAATGTGGGGAAAGTGAAACTTTATGCTTGGAGAGGTCACGATTATGTGACCAATACAGAAACAGATGTGGCTGGCGTAGGTTGGATTCTCGCAGAGAATTGGTGGCCTTATCAACGCCCAACGTTCGTCACACCGCCTTTTGCTGGCTATGTGAGCGGGCATTCCACCTTTTCACGGTCTGCAGCAGAAGTCATGACACTCTTAACAGGCGATCCATTCTTCCCGGGTGGAATGGGTGAATTCGAAGCTCCGATGAACGAATATCTGGTATTTGAAGAAGGACCGAGTCAGGACGTTACCCTGCAATGGGCAACCTACCGAGATGCCTCTGATCAGTGCAGTCTTTCCAGAATATGGGGTGGTATTCACCCACCGGTTGACGACCTTCCCGGTCGACACATGGGAATGGTAATTGGTCCAGACGCCTTCGAATTGGCTAAAGAGTATTTCGTAGGAAGTTCTATTGTGACCAATGTTTCGGAAGAAAATGAAACGGACCTGCAGGTATATCCGAACCCGTCAGCAGATGGGCTTGTGAACTTGACATTGCCCGAAAATGCAGACGGCATTACCGTAGGCATCTTTGATGTGGAAGGCCGTTTGGTTTTTACCCAAGCGTATAATGCGATCGGTAAGTCCACTGTGGTTCAAATGAACCTGTCGCATTTGCAGAATGGTGTCTACATGGTTCAAGTGAATAACGGAACCGAGCATTTCAACTCAAGATTGGCAATTGTAAGGTAGGTTTAGATACCTTTCGGCCACATTTATTGACGTATGAAACGATTAGTACCATTGCTCTTGGTGGTAGCTTTTGGCTGCGAAAAGATTGAGAAACCTGTGTTCACTTATCCTGAAACCCGCAAGGACACAACCGTTGTCGATGACTACTTCGGCACTCAGGTTGCAGACCCATACCGATGGTTGGAAGACGATAATTCGCAGGAAACGGCCGAATGGGTGAAGCGACAGAATGAGCTGACCTTCGGTTATCTGAAAACATTGCCACAGCGCGACAAGATCCATACCCGACTTGAAAAGCTTTACAATTATGAGCGTTACGGAACGCCTTTCCAAAAGGCAGGGAAGTTCTTTTTCTACAAGAATGACGGCATGCAGAATCAGAGCGTGCTGTACGTTCAGGATTCACTCAATGGAGAACCCAGAGTGCTCATTGATCCGAACACACTTTCTAAGGATGGGACAGTTGCGCTTGGCGGAACGTCCCTTTCAAAAGATGGACAATACATGGCCTATCAATTGGCCGCTTCTGGTTCGGATTGGAATGAGATCCACATCCTCGACCTTACTACTGGAAAAGCATTGGAGGACGTAATAAAGTGGGTGAAATTCTCAGGTGTGTCTTGGAAAGGAAACGGCTTCTTCTACAGTAGATACGATGCGCCAGAAGAAGGGAAGGCCTATTCTGGTAAGAACGAATTCCACAAGGTTTACTACCACGAACTGGGCACTTCTCAGGAAAGCGACCAACTCATTTACTGGAATGAAAATGAACCACTTCGCAACTACTACGCTTGGACGCCTTATTCGGAAGATGCGATTGTGATCTTCGAATCGCAATCAACCAGCGGAGTCCAGTTGTACTACAAGGCAGATGGTGACGCAGCGTTTACCCAGATCGCGGAGAGTTTTGATTATGAATATGGTCTACTCGATCATGCTGATGGTAAGTTGCTGGCCTACACCAACAATGGTGCTCCAAATTATCGAGTGGTCCGTATTGATGCCAGGAATCCGAAACCTGAGAATTGGACCGTATTGGTGCCCGAAAAAGAGCAGGTTCTCGAAGGAACGGAGCTTGCTGGCGGCAAATTGGTCTGTTCTTATCTGAAGGATGTCGCATCTCAGATAAACATTCACGAATTGGATGGCACCGTCATTCGGTCCATTGACTTCCCCACGAAGGGAAATGCGGGTTTCAGTGGCAGTCGAGAGAGCAATACGGCTTTCTATTCCTTCACATCATTCACGTATCCGACCACCATTTTCAAGTATGACATAGCTACAGGTGAGTCGAAAGTCTTCAAAGCACCTTCCATTGATTTCGATGCCGAGAAATATGAGGTGAAACAGGTGTTCTATCCAAGCAAGGACGGAAC
>JBJOHR010000188.1:0-12480 GCA_046047575.1 Bacteroidota bacterium
CGTTATCGTAAAGCATTTTTTCGAAGTGTGGCACTTTCCAAACACCATCCACCGAGTAGCGCGCAAAGCCGCCACCGATCTGATCGTAAATGCCTCCGAAAGCCATTTTCTGAAGGGTCAATTCCACATGCTTTTGAACGTTCTCGTCCTTGTTCAGAAATGCAAAGCGAAGCAGAAATTCATAGTTGTTAGGCAACGGAAATTTGGGAGCGCGATTCGGGCCACCCTCGCGGTTATCAAACTCCGAACTCCATTTTTTGACGAGCCCTGAAATTTCCTCTTTGGTCATTTTGGAAGTATCCGAACTCTTCTGAATCAGGTCACTTTGCTTAATGCCTTGGGTAAGATTGGTGGCGTATTCCAGAGCTTTCTCGCGGTCACTTTCCCAAAGACTCGCAACGCGTTGAAGCACATCTAGCCATTGATCTTTCGGAAAATACGTTCCACCATAAAGCGGTCTTCCATCAGGCAGCGCAAAACAGTTAAGCGGCCAACCTCCACGACCAGTCATCAGCTGAACCGCGTTCATGTACACCTGATCCACATCGGGCCGTTCTTCCCGATCGACCTTGATGCAGATGAAATTCTCGTTCATGAAGGCCGCCACCGTGCTGTCCTCAAAACTCTCATGCTCCATTACATGACACCAATGGCAGGCGCTGTAACCGATGCTGATAAGCATGAGTTTCTGTTCCTTTTTCGCTTGGGCCAGACTTTCATCGTTCCACGCCACCCAATTCACGGGGTTGTGGGCATGTTGCAATAGGTAAGGACTTGTTTCGTTGATGAGGGCGTTGGTGTGTTCGGTCATATTGGATGGTTGTTGTCCGCAGGATTGCAACATGGCAAGTGCAAGAGGCAAAATAACAGCGGTTGCAAGCTTCATGTTCGGTAAAAGTAGGAATGAAACTGCGCTACCTTTGCGCCATGCAAGAGCTAGCCTTAGACACAGTTCAGTTGATGAACAACGATTCAATAGGATCCATGGCTCTCGCGCTGGATTCTGCCGTGGTTGTTGTGGAAGAAACGCCTGTGGTCAGCCTGTTCAGCGGTCATGAATTGCAGGCAACCGACCTGACCTGGTTGGAACATGCCGAAACGGGCAACACATTCGGTTTTTTTGTGATAGCCATATGTGCCTTGGTTCTGCTGTACCTCCGAAAAAACTCTGATGGTATTTTCAGTTCTGTTCTAAGATCCAGCTTCGACCGAAATTTGGCCATGCAAGAGGCAAGGGTTGAAAATTCGCAGCGCAGCCGAAATCTGTTTCTTCTGCTTTTGGTCGGTGGTACCTCCATCACTCTTTTCCTTTCAATCGTGAGCCACAGAGCCTTTCAATTATCAGAATCCCTAAGCCCTTTCTTTTTCAGAGTTCTAGGCGTGCTCCTGATAATGCTGACCGTTAAAAGATCTGTGCTTTTTGGACTTTCATTAATATTCGGTCTGAATCAGGAATTGAAGGTTCACTCCTTCAACCAGAACCTGATGCATTCCGTTGCGGGATTATTTCTATTGCCCATTTCGTTAATGTTATTCTACAATGAATCGATTCCATTTCATTGGTTGGCAACCATCGGAATTGCCATTTCTGTGTTATTCTATATCCAAGGATTACTAAGGGGAATGCAACTTGCCCTGTATACCGCCAGAATATCCATCCTGCATTTGTTTTATTACTTTTGCGCGCTGGAAATCCTACCTGTTTTTGTGCTGATCCGCCTGACTCAAAGCATGTAGTACAAAACGTTCAACCGACCAATGGACAAAGTAAAAAGTATCCTGGTTTCTCAGCCAAAACCTGAAGGAGACAAAAGCCCTTACTTCGACCTAGCTGAAAAACACAATCTGAAGATCGATTTCCGTTCGTTCATTCATGTTGAAGGTGTTGAGGCCAAAGATTTCCGAACTCAGAAGATCAACATCCTTGATCATTCTGCAGTGATCCTGACTAGCAAGAATGCTGCTGACCACTTCTTTCGCATATGCGAAGAAATGCGCATAACTGTGCCAGAAGGAATGAAATACTTCTGCGTTTCAGAGGCCATTGCCTATTACCTGCAGAATTACGTGGTGTACCGCAAACGGAAGATCTTTTACGGAGGCAATACCTTCCGCGATCTTGCCGAAGTGCTCAAAAAGCACAAAGGGGAAAAATTCCTTCTACCATGTATTGATGACCTGAAAGCGGCCATACCTGAATCGTTGGACGCATTGGGTGTTGACTACACCAGGGCCGTTATCTATAAAACCGTTTCGAGCGATCTATCGGACCTTGCCGATGTGAATTACGATGTACTTGTATTCTACAGCCCGTCAGGTATCAAATCATTGTTCGAGAACTTTCCCGATTTCAAGCAAAACAAAACGCGGATCGCAGCCTTTGGACCAACCACCACGCATGCCGTGAAGGAGCATAATCTCAAATTGGATATCGGAGCTCCTGTGCCTAATGCTCCATCCATGACAATGGCATTGGACCAATACATAACGCAAGCCAACAAGAAAAAGTGATCGGCTGTTAAAATTGCTTAAAGAGAGAGGGGCTTCGGGATCAAAGCCCCTTTTTGTTTTATAACTTCAACCAACATGGGCAGATATACGTTCGGTAAGGCGGAAAAACTCTGTTCCAAACTGGAAATAGATGCGTTGTTCAAACACGGGGAATCATTCAAGGTTTATCCGATACGAGTGTTGCACATGAGGTTGGAGAATGGAGCAGTACCCGCCAAATTACTCATCTCAGTTCCGAAGAAACGATTCAAGAACGCAGTATCCAGAAATCAGATCAAACGGCTTATAAGGGAAACTTACCGACTGAATAAACCCGAACTAATTGAAAATTGGGGCAATTCCGGAAAATATTTTGCGTTGGCATTTGTTTACATTGGCAACGACATTATCGGATTCAACGAAATGACCTCGGTTATGAAACAGTTGATCGATAAACTAAATAAACTAGAAGAATGACTTTTCAGAGTACTTGGAAAAAGATGCGTTCGGTGCTTGTAATTGTACCGTTGACCATCGTGTTATCACTGCTTACAAGCAGTTATGTGGATTCCTACTTCGAGATCAGTAAGAACCTCGACATCTTCATCACGCTGTTCAAGGAACTCAACCTTTACTACGTGGACGAGACTCAGCCTGGCGAATTGGTTGAAAAGGGAATAGAGGGTATGTTGGAGTCGTTGGATCCCTATACAACCTACATTCCGGAAACGGACATCGAAGACTACCGTTTCATGACCACGGGCCAGTATGGTGGAATCGGTGCGCTGATCCGAAAAAAAGACAGTCTTGTAGTGGTTGCTGAACCTTATGAGGACTTTCCAGCAATGAAGGCAGGCCTCTTGGCAGGAGATGTTATTCTGGAAGTGAACGGCAGATCAACGGAAGGAAAATCAACCAGCGATATAAGCGAAGTGCTTAAAGGCCAACCACAAACAGAAGTGAAGGTCAGAATACAACGTTTTGGAGAAACCAAACCCCGCGATGTGACGATTGTGCGAGAGGAGATCCAGATCAAGAGCGTGCCTTATTCGGGCATGCTCAATGAGGATGTGGGCTATGTAAACCTATCGAGTTTTACGGACAAATGTTCGGAAGAAGTACGCACCGCCATTGAAGAACTGAAAGGGAAGGGCATGAAAAAACTGGTGCTCGACCTGAGGGGCAATCCAGGAGGCCTATTGAACGAAGCCGTTTCTCTCAGCAATCTGTTTGTCAACAAAGGCGAACTTATTGTAAGCACAAAGGGGAAAGTGGAGGAATGGAACAAGGATTACAAAGCCTTGCAACCTCCTTTGGACAAGGATATGCCATTGGCAGTTCTAGTGAATAGCGGCTCCGCATCTGCATCAGAAATTGTTTCGGGGGTTATTCAAGACCTTGACAGAGGAGTTGTCATCGGTCAGCGGACCTTTGGCAAAGGACTGGTACAGACCACCAGACCGCTCAGCTACAATTCTCAGTTAAAGGTTACCACGGCAAAGTATTACATACCCAGCGGGCGCTGCATTCAGGCCTTGGATTATTCTAACAGGAATGAGGATGGAAGCGTTGGCAAGGTTCCGGATTCACTGATAACGCAGTACCAAACCAAAGGCGGAAGACCGGTTTTTGATGGTGGCGGCATCAATCCTGATGTTACGGTTGAGCCAAGAATACTGTCGGAAGTTGCGTTCAACCTTGGAATGAAAATGCTCTATTTCGACTTTGCCACCGAGTTTTATCACAGAAACAAGGAAATCCCTTCCGTAAAGGATTTCCGAGTAGACGACAAGATCTACGAAGAATTCAAGGCATGGCTTGACACAAAGGAATTCGACTACACCACTGACAGTGAGAAAATGATGGAAAAGCTGAAGGAAGTGGCCGATGAAGAGAAGTACTTCAAACGTATCGAGTCCGAATACAACGCCCTTTTGGAACAGGTGAAACACAACAAGGAACACGATCTGGAAGAGTTCAAGGATGAGGTGAAAGAATTACTCCGTGGCGAACTGGTTTCTCGGTACTATCATCAGAAAGGCCGGATTCAAGCCATGCTAGAAGATGATGTGGAGGTTATGAAGGCGTTGGAAATTCTGGCCGATCAAAACGAATACAACCGAATTCTTTCTGATAAGAGTTTGAACAGCAAATAACCGTTCGGAAGGCGGCAGCATGCCCTTACTACAAGACCAGCACCACCGCAACCTTGCCTTTTGGGGCATGGCATTGATTGCAGCTGGCCTGCCCCTTTCGGTTTTCTTGGTCAGTGTTGGAAACATTGTTCTAGCACTGAACTGGTTGCTTCAAGGCAACCTTAGGCAACGACTTACCCAGTTCTTTACAAACCCTATCGGCTTATCGGTTTCGGCAGTTTTCCTCCTTTTTTGCCTTGGCCTGATCCATACACAGAACTACGTTCAAGGATGGAAGGAACTCCGTATCACCGTTCCGCTATTGGCCGTGCCACTTTTTCTGTTCACCAGTAAAATGCCAAGCATTGCCCGAATAAATGACGTGCTGAAATTGTTTGTTCTTGCATGCATGGTGGGCGCGCTTTTCGGGACCGCTCGATATGTTGGTGTTGTGGGCGATGAGTTAGTGAACAGCAGACAACTCTCCGTTTTCATTTCTCACATCCGTTTCGGTCTGATGCTGGTTCTGGCCCTATTCATCCTCATTTATTCGGGCTACAGCAACTGGAGTCGTTTATCGCGTATGGAGCAAGCCATTCATATCGTTTCGTTCCTGTGGTTGGCTTGGTTCCTGATCATACTCGAAGCGTTCACTGCATATGTTGCCCTTATGTGCGCCTCGGCATTCGGCTTTCTGTGGTTCCTTGCGAAATCGCGTAGAATACCTACCAGCATAGGCTCCATTCTTGTTGGAACATCCATCATCATTGTATTCGGAATTCACCTCCGGTCCATTATCGGAAACCATTACCACGAAGTGCCTTTCGATTATCGGACCCTTACCGTAAAAACCGTTAACGGTAATTATTATGCCCATCAAAAGGATGTGCTGTATAGAGAAAATGGACACAGGGTTTGGAATTTTGTCTGTTGGGATGAGCTGAGCCGCGAATGGCCGCGAAAAAGCGGTGTTGATTTTGAAGGATCGGATAAGAAAGGACAGCCGATCAAATTCACTGCCGTCAGATACATGACGTCAAAAGGCCTTTTGAAGGACTCTGTGGGATTGCACCAACTAACAAACGAGGACATTGCAAACATTGAGGCAGGATTTACAAACCATCTTTACACCGATAAGCTCGGTTTTTCGAGACGGGTAGATCAAGTTCTTTGGGCTTTGGAAGAATATTCGTGGCACCGAAACGCCAACAACTCTTCAACCATGCAACGTTGGGTTTACATGCAAACAGGTTGGGAAATCTTTAAGAAGCACTTCGTTCTTGGAGTTGGAACTGGCGATGTGGTTGACGCCTACAAAGCCGAATACCAATTGAACCCCCATGGATTGGAGCCAAAGTTTCAAGGAATCTCGCACAACCAGTTCCTGACCATTGCCATTGTGTCAGGAATCTTTGGTTTTGCCATTTTTCTTTGTTCGCTCGCTTACCCTATGTGGTATTTCCGCAGGGACTTTCTCTTTCAGATCTTCATGGTGATCATGCTGGTTTCGTTCTTCACGGACAATACGTTGTCCCGTCAATCGGGTGTGGCGCTTTTTGCTTTTTTCAGTGCTATTCTGGCAATAAGAAAGGAGTTTGCCGAACTGAATTGATCACTGCCACCTTCCCTTCAACCAATCTTTCAGGTTAGGACGAATAGCTTTATCGGGTAGCGGTCCAAAATAGGCTTGTCCTTGGTGTAAAACCTCTTTTACAAACCAAGAAGAACTGACGCCCCATTTTTTGAGAAATGTCCTTTTCCCATCGTTCATCTTAGCACGTCCTGTTGATCTTGACATGAAATGATAGGCTCTGCTCTCACCAAGACCTTTGAAAATACGCACGCCTTGATGCCACAATTTCATGCTCACATCAGGGTCTGAATAGAGCCCGGGACTGAACTCTTCACCATAACCACCTATAGCTTCCCACATACTCCGGTGCATGATATTGGGAGGCCAAGTTGATCCGCTCCAATCAGGCTTTTGCATTTGCGGAAGGGCGCAAAGCAACTCTGTTTCTAGAAATGATGCCGGGTCTCGGCCAAAATCGAATGGTGCAAGAACCGATCTGTTTCCCGTGTATTCCGGTTCGATCATGGTAGAACTGAGATAGAATTTCTCGTGGCCTATCTTTCCAATCTCTTCCGCAAGAACTGAATCCCAATTCGGACATAGATACATGTCATCATTCACATAGCAGATCAGCTCTTTTGTACTTATAGAAAAGAGGGCGTTCAATGCGCTGCAAACACCTACGTTCTTCTCGGATTGAATGAATTTGACACCTTCTTTCTCACACCATTCCGCTGTTCCATCGGCACCTTCATTCACATAAACTAAAATTTCATGCTCTGCAGATGAGTTCTTTCGAATGCTGTGAACGCAACATTTCAAGAATTCCAAGTTATTCCACGTGGGAATCAGAATAGAGAATTCCATCAGCTTCTGTTCTCGGTCAGATATCGCAACTTGACGTACTTCAGAAAGGTGCCGTACGCAGAAATGAGCGAAATGGTGAACCCCGAAAGACCATCCAAAAAGCCTGTTTGCAAGAAATACATCCTGTTGAACTTGAGCCATGGGTTGAACAGGATATTGAAGATGCTGGCCATTTTCCCAGCATTCAACATCTCGTTGGCCGCCAAATTGGAATACCTGTCCGTTCGAAGCACGTGATCACTTATGGAATGGTAGCTGTAGTGAAGCAGATCTCCCTTCAGCTTTTTAACGGTGTTCGGATTCACCGACAACTTCTCGTGTACATCACCGTTCCAATCGTCCTCTCTCCGATCAAACATTCTGATCTTCGTGTCAGGGTACCAACCGCAGTTCCTGATCCACTTTCCGCAATAATTCGTAAGCCGATTGAACGAGTAGTTGTAACCAGCATCCTTCGCCTTTTCCTTTAAAATAGCGTTCCTAAGGTCTTCAGAAAGTGCTTCGTCCGCATCGATTGATAATATCCAATCATTCGATGCAAGTCCGTTTCCATAGTTCTTTTGCTTGCTGTAGCCTTTCCATTCGCGCTGATGGAATTGCACACCCAGGCCCTTGCAGATACTTGGAGTGGCATCGGTAGAGAAACTGTCCACTATCACAATCTCATCGGCAACCTGTTGTAACGAGGCAATGCATCGCCTGATGTTGCGTGCTTCGTTGAATGTGATGATGACAGCTGAGAGCTTTCTCATTGGAATTTCATGGGCACTCCCACCGACACCATGTTCTGCGTGGCACGCGAAAGTTCTTTGCCTTCAGTATTGGTGAGTTGGCCGATCAGATGGATGGCTGTTCTTCCTTTTCTGATCACCTGCGATGTGGCACGGACGGTTTCACCGTTCTTCGCAGTTCGCAGATAATCCGTGGTCATATTGAGCGATACGAAATGCGTGTCGTTGCCCATGGCGGCCACGGTCATACCGATAACCTCATCCAGAATGGCCGAATGGATTCCACCATGCAGGGTGCCAACAGGATTGCACATTTCCGGTCTCACTATCACTTCAATGGTGATGGAATCTTCCTCCACCGCGATCATTTTGGGTTGTAACCATTCGCTGAAACCCGAAGGAGTTGACGCGACATCTTTGCCTATCTGTGCCCTAAAATGTTCCCGTATTGGACTATCTGCCATTGTAATTGATAACGATTGTTAATGCAACATGCGTAAAAACAACACTTTACGAAGGATCACTATATTTGGCCTCCTTCGCGAAACCAAGCACTGTGTTTGTCGAAGCCGGGGGAAAGTTACAAAGGGAAAGGAAATATGTTCAACAGCAAATCAAATAGCGAAAGCTCAAAAGGCAATTCCGGCTCAGGAATGCCGAACCATATTAATAGCGACACGATCATTGAAGGAAGCATCAAGGCCAAAGGAAATCTGCGGATAGATGGAACGTTGAAAGGTGACCTTGAATGTCAAGGCCGTGTGGTGATCGGTGCCAGTGGTTCAGTTCATGGAGAGATCCGTTGCGAGAATGCAGAGATCGAAGGCAGCATAAAGGCCAACATTACCGTTTCTGACCTTCTGTCGCTTAAATCCACTGCAAAAGTGCAGGGTGATATTGTGACCAAGAAACTGGCCATTGAACCTGGTGCCACATTCACTGGTTCGTGCAGCATGGGCGGGGTAGTAAAAGACATTACATCCAATGCCGGACAGAACCGACCAGAAGAACGGCAAGGGAAAACAGCCTAACGCTTTTCTCAAGTACTCTTCCATGGCCACACAAATGGCCGTTATCATTGTGGCCGGAGCTTTAGGCGGCATTCAGCTCGATAAATATTTGGCAACGCAAACGCCTTGGTTTACTGGTGGCCTCACCATTTTGAGTGTTATCTTGGCAATGTATTTCGCTGTCAAAGACCTTTTAAAGCCATGAGAACTTTACTTGCCTGCTTCCTGATCACATCTTTTTCATTTACTCATTTGGTCAACGCACAGGATGCGACTGAAATAATATTCAAAGGTCGGGTTACGGTTGACTACAAGAATTGCAAAGGCGCTGAGTTGACCCTCTGCCAATTCAGTGCTGCATCGCCCGATTGCAGCGAACATGCAAAGATGGTCACCAAAAGCAACGGCCAGTTCGAGTTCACTTTGAACCGAGACAACTCCTACCGCGTCATTGTGAAGAAAGACGGATATGTTGACCGGATCATTGAGCTGAACACCACCTTGCCAAAAGTTGTCGCTGATTCCAAGCAGACCTTCGAAGCCGATGTTGAGCTAACGCTTTATCCCGAAGCCACAGAACCAGTAACAGTTGCCAACGTTTTTTTCGATGCTGAGAAGGGCAAGTTCGATTACACTCTGCCGCAAAAATGAAATACTTAGTAAAAGCGCTTCTGGTCTACCTCGCGGCAATGCTTATTGCCGTTCTGCTCAATGAATTTTCGCCTGTTGAATTCAATGCCATTCACATTTCATTCTGTGGACTTTTCATGTTTGGAACAAGTGTGGCCGTGCATCATTTCACCGTAAAGGCATCGCACGAAAAACCGACCCTATTCCCCACATACTTCATGGCCATCACCGGTTTGAAGATGTTGACCTATTTAATTGCACTGGGCGTTTATGTCTACATTTTTAAGGATTCGGCAACGCCCGTCATCATCGCTTTCCTCACCCTGTATGTGATTTACACGGTTTTGGAAGTGAGTTCTGCCCTTAAATACTTCAAAAAGACCAACTGAAAGCCTCCGGTCCGGCCATGGGCTGACACTGATTTCAAGCACTCAGAAAAACGCGGAAAAATCGTTGGTTTTTCGGATGAGATTTATCTATGTTTGCAGCCGAAAAATCAAGCGGTCTAAAAACCCCGTTTCGGTGATGCTGAATTACAGATCTGATAAGGCTTTCAAGCCATTTTTACTTCTCCTCGCGGTTATCTTTTTAACATCAGGAAGTCTGTTGGCTTCGGAAGATTCTGATGCTCACACCCCAGATTCATTGGCGGTAGTGGATGCACAGGACCTGCACGAAGCCGGAGCTGAGCATGCGGCAGATGATGCGCACGAGGCTTTCAACGCAGGTGACATGATCATGCATCACGTTACCGATGCGCATGATATTCATTTGATGGACATTGGTGGTCATGCCATCAGTATTCCGCTTCCTATTATCCTTCTGAGTTCGGAAGACGGCATCAGCGTGTTCCTTTCTTCTGCTTTCCATCACGGACATGCCGCTAAGAACCGTTACATCCTAGATCACGGCCACATTTACAGACTGGGTGAGAACAATCCGTTTGCGGAAAGTGAGCACCTGAATGCTGCTGATGCCAAGAGCATGGGGTTCACATCTGAAGATTGGGGCGGTTTTTTCCGTGGCGAATCAGGTGCGTTCATCGATCTTTCCATTACAAAGACGGCTTTCGGAATTCTATTGACAATTGCCATAATGTTCTTCGTGTTCATGAGCATTGCCAATTCTTACAAGCGCAATCCGAACGAGGCACCGAAAGGCCTTCAGTCTTTTATGGAGCCGATCATTCTGTTCGTGCGAGACGAAATTGCCAAGCCATCTGTTGGCCCGCGCTACGAGAAGTTCCTGCCTTACCTATTGACCATCTTCTTCTTTATATGGACAGCCAATATGCTCGGTCTGATTCCTTTTATCGGTGGTTTCAACGTTACAGGAAATATTGCTGTGACCTTGGTTCTAGCCTTGTTCACTTTTGTCATTACGAACCTGAGTGGAAACAAATATTACTGGAAGCACATCTTTGCTCCAGACATTCCAAAGCCGCTTTACATCTTGATGATCCCTATTGAAGTGATGGGTGTGTTCATTAAGCCTATCGTGCTTTGTGCTCGACTTTTTGCCAACATCACGGCAGGTCACATCATCATTCTCGCCTTCATGAGTTTGATCTTCATTTTCGCCAATCAGTACGGAACAGGTGCAGGATTCGGGGTTTCCATTGTGAGTTTGGCCTTTGCCATCTTCATGAACATCATGGAGATCCTCGTTGCATTCCTACAAGCATATGTATTCACGCTTCTTTCGGCCCTGTACTTCGGTGCAGCGGTTGAAGAGCACGCACATCATTAATCAGTAATCAATTAATCCTTAATATATCCACAATGGAAATTCTAACAATTCTTTTGGACCTGGCAAACGCTTACATGGGCGCAGGAATCGGAGCTGGTGTAGCTGCTATCGGTGCTGGTATCGGTATCGGTAAGATCGGTGGTTCTGCTCTTGAGTCTATGGCTCGTCAACCAGAGGCAATCGGTGACATTCGTGCTAACATGATCGTTGCTGCTGCTCTTGTTGAAGGTGCTGCCTTCTTCGGAATCATTGTTTGTCTTTTGATCGCTCTTAAGTAATCAAGACAGACCAAGGATTTGAAACCCCGGTGCTGACGGTTGGTCAGCACCGATGGGGTTTCTGAATTGTGAGTGAAAGGATAGATTAAAACGATTTAGAAATGGGATTAGTAACACCTGGATTAGGACTCATCTTTTGGATGACCATCGCCTTTTTGGTGGTTTGGATCGGTCTTGGAAAATTTGCATGGCCAGCCATCCTGAACACAATCAAGGAGCGCGAGGAAAGTATTAAGAACGCTTTGGCCTCTGCCGACAATGCACGAGCTGAAATGGCAAAACTTCAATCAGAGAACGAAGCCATTCTGAAGCAAGCGCGCGAAGAGCGTGACGTTATTCTGAAAGAAGCAAAAGAGATCAAGGAAAAGATCGTTTCTGATGCTAAAGGTCAGGCGCAGGCTGAAGCAGACAAGATCGTTGCTTCTGCAAGAGAGAACATTGAGAACGAGAAGACAGCTGCTATGGCTGAGATCAAGAATCACGTTGCTGCACTTTCGATCGACATTGCAGAGAAGATCCTTAAGGCTGAGTTGGGCGATGCTGCAAAGCAGAAACAATTGGTAGATAATCTACTTGACGACATCAAGCTGAACTAAGATGGCTCAGACAAAAGTTGCAACCCGTTACGCGAAATCACTTCTGGGCCTTGTGGCTGAGAAGGGAAACTTGGAAGAGGCTTTCAACGACATGTCGTTGATCAAGAAGACCTGTTCTGAGAACCGTGATCTGGTTGTCCTGCTCAAATCTCCGGTGGTGAACACCGAAAAAAAAGTGAGCATCCTTACTGCCATTTACGAGAAGAATGTGAGTAAGGTGACCATGCTTTTCATCACGCTGATCACGAAAAACAGGCGAGAAGGCGACCTTCCTGAAATTGCCGATGCGTTCATCGCTCAATACAAGGCCATGAAGGGGATCACAACGGCAGTTGTTACTTCTGCTGCTGTGCTTGCTGACGATGCGAAGAAGAAGATCGCTGACCTTGTTCAGAAGGAAGTAGGCGGAACAGTTGAACTT
>JBJOHR010000189.1:0-11276 GCA_046047575.1 Bacteroidota bacterium
CCAATACTATTTGGGACTCTACGGAGATTCAGCATTTACAGATGTGACCGATGCGCTGTACGAAAGAGTGGCATTCAAGCTCTATCCGAACCCGACCGCAGAAGGTCGGTTCACAGTTCAAGTCAATGATCGGCAACACCACAAGCATTCCATTCAATTGTATTCGTACACGGGCTCATTGCTTTTCGAAGATGCCTTCGAAGGCGCCAACTATAACCACGGGCAAAGGTTGATTCCGGGCGTTTATCTGGTGGTTCTTGCTACGGAAAACGCGAGGTCAGTAAGGAAACTGGTGGTCGATCAGTGACCTTCATTTTCTGCCCAATAGCTACGTTCCAATATTTCGGGTTTGTTGACAACCTTTCGCACCCACTCGTAGTGTAGGGCATTTTTCTCTTCTTCAGATAGCTGCCAGTTAAGGTTTGATTCTCTCAGTTTCTGAGCGAGGTATTGCAAGCAGATGGCAGCCGAAACAGAGATGTTGAGGCTTTCAGTGAAGCCATACATCGGTATGTACATATGATAATCTGCCAGTTCGAAGGCATTGGCTGAAAGTCCAAGCTTTTCGGTGCCGAATAGAAGCGCCAAGGGCTCGTCCAAAGGCAGTTCCTGAAGCGAAACGCTGCTAGCACTCGGGCTCGTGGCTACGATCCGATAACCCTTGCTCTTCAGTTGGTTGATGCAATGGGTGGTGTTGTCGTGATCTTGGCTGTATCGGTGTACGTGCAGCCACTTGGTAGCACCTTTAACTACGTTGGGATTGAGTTGGTATTGGTTGGTATTTTCAATGATGTGTACATCCTGAATCCCAAAACAATCGGCACTACGCAGCACAGCACTGGCGTTCTGCGACTCGTAAATATCCTCCAGGACGACCGTGATATATCTGGTCCTTTCTTCCAAGCGCGATGCTATAAGTTGCCGCTTGTTCTCGGTGGCAAAGCGTAGCAGGTATTCGAGCAGGGAACTCAATGAGCAATTAGGAACTGGGGGATTTACCGTTGGAGAGACCCATTTGGTTGCAGAGGTGATAGAGGAGACGGGCGCCAACGTTGGTGTCCCATTCTGTTTCCGATGGACCAACTTCGCAGAGGTCGAAACCGATTATAGTGCGTCCAGAGGCAACCACTTGCTTGATGAGGTAAACGGCCTGTTCGAAGGTAAGTCCGCCAGGTACAGGAGTGCCAGTACTGGGGCATAGGCTTGGTTCCAGTCCATCAATATCAAAGCTGATGTAGACCTTTTGCGGAAGGTCGGCTATAATGCCTTTGCACACCGACTGCCATGTTTCGCCTTCGAAGGCTTTGATCTTCAGTTGCTCGTCAAAATAACCGATGATTCGCTCGTTGGAATGGAAGATCATGTCCATTTCTGCTTGGCATACATCGCGCAGCCCGACCGAAACAAGTTTCGATACGTTTTGGGTCTGCAAGGCATTGTACATGATGGAGGCATGCGAATACGTGAAGCCCTCGTATGCAACGCGCAGGTCGGCATGGGCGTCAACCTGCAATATACCGAACGAATCGTGCTTCTGTGCCAGAGCCCGAATAAGTCCGAGTGGCGAAGAATGGTCGCCACCAAGCACGGCCACCAGTTTTCCTTCCTCCAATTGCCTGAGTGAACGGGAATACACATATTCTACCAATTCGGCACACTGTTCATTTATCTCGTTTACCAGATGGGCTACCTGTGGACTGTCTAGAGCGGCTCCGTTTTCGAGCAGTTCGATCACCTCCTGCGCCTTTTTACGGTAGTGTTTGTTCAGGTCTTGCCATTCCATGGGAATATCGCCCATGGCAATGCCCATTTTCCAAGCGTCCTTGATTCCTGCATAGTAGAGGTCGACCTGCTTGGATGCCCATAACAAGGCCTCGGGGCCATTGCTGGTGCCATCGCTGTAGGAGACGGTCACATCCCACGGAACAGGAATGATGACCACTTCGGCTTCTTCCGTACTGAATGGCAGACCGAAGAGTCCTGAATCGCTGAGCCCGACCCCGTTCGGGTCGAAGCTGTCTATTTTTTCTTGCTTGCTCAATTTGGAGAGATGAGGGAATTGATTGGTTACTGAGTTATTGCGTTTACCGCGCGATCATTACTGAAGGGCAAAATAAGAAAGGCCCCGAAAACGGAGCCTCTCGGAATCGACCTGAAGGTGATGATCAGTTGATGGCGTCAGAAAGTTCGTTCCCTGATTTGAAACGGACCACATTCTTAGCTCCGATCTTGATCTCTTTGCCTGTCTGTGGGTTGCGGCCTGTTCTTGCTGCCCGTTTAGACACGGTGAACGAACCGAATCCGACAAGTGCCACACGTCCGTCCTTCTTTTTCAATTCGTCTGTGGTTGCACTCACAAAAGCATCCAATGCACGTTTTGCATCGGCTTTGGAAAGTCCTGCCCCAGACGCGATCTTTTCAATAAGTTCTGCCTTGTTCATGATACTATTTTAGGTGATGAAGTTGATTTGCTGACCAAATATAGATGGCGCTGGTAGCAGTGCAAGGTCCGTTGGTCGAAACGTGACGATTTGTTGATAAAACCGATGCTTTGTTGATAAGTGAATAGCTGAAAGCCGCGCCAGTAAAGCGATACAGGCGGTTTAAGAGGCTATGATAGAATAGGAGGAAAGGTCAGTTCCGCGCAGGAGGTCTTCTGCCTTCATTCGCTTTTTGCCAGCCAATTGCAACTCCACAATTTGCAGCCAGCCGTCCGAACAGGAGATGAATAGTTTGCCATGGTCTATCATCAGTTCTCCGGGTTTCCCAGCTTCCCGCTTTTGCGTTTTTACTGCTCGGTAGATCTTCAGTCCAATCTCCTCCATACCCGAAAAGAGGGTGGTGTAAGCGGTCGGGTAGGGCGATAAGCCTCGGATAAGGTCGAAGACCTCATTGGCCGACCTGTTCCAATCGATCTTGCAGGTTTCTTTGAAAAGCTTCGGTGCTTCCTTCAGGTCTCCAGTGAACGTGTCCTGCGAAATGGAAGGAGCGGTTCCGCTTTCAATGGCTTCCAACGTTTTCACCACTAATTTGGCACCCGCTTCCATCAACTTATCGTGCAATTCGCCCGCGCTTTCGTTCTCGCCAATGGGAACCTTGTCCTGGAAAATGATGTTTCCTGTATCGATCTGATGTTGTAAGAAAAAGGTCGTCACTCCCGATTCCGTCTCTCCATTGATCACTGCCCAATTGATGGGCGCTGCACCACGGTATTGGGGTAGAAGCGAAGCATGCAGGTTGAAAGTCCCCTTCTCCGGCATATTCCACACTGCTTCTGGTAACATGCGGAATGCAACTACCACTTGAAGTGTAGCTTTAAGTGATTTCAGTTCATTGAGGAATGCGTCTGACTTCAGATTGGTGGGTTGAAGGATGGTCAATCCATACTCCAAGGCAAACAGCTTTACGGCCGATGGTTGTAGCTTCATACCACGACCTGCCGGTTTATCAGGAGCGGTGATGACACCCACCACCTTGGCACCCGATTCCAATAAGGCCTTCAAGGTTGCCACCGCAAATTCGGGAGTGCCCATAAAGACGATTCTTTCCTTACTCATGCACCTTCGCGTTTTTCCATTTTCCGGTCCAAAGATAAAGGGCCGAAAATGTCCCGAGGCAAAGGAAATAGATCGGTTCGGCATACCAGATCTTCACCAAGGGGAATTCAAACACCTTTACCGAAAGCAGAATGTAAAGCATGTAGAATGCAATGGTGGCCATTTCAATGAACATGGTAATAAGCGTATTCCCCGAACCTGAAACCACGGAAATGAGCACAATGGCAACCGAAAAAAGGAGGATTCCAAAGGCTACCACGCTCAAGATAGGAATGGAGGCTGTGACAAGAGTGGAATCATTGGTAAAGAGTGTGAGAAGAAAACTGGGGACACTCAGTACCAACACCACCAATGCTAAGGCAGATAGGAAACTGATACTGATAAGACGCAGCACCAATATCCTGACCAAGTGTGTTCCGCCCTGTCCGATGAGTGTGCTGACCAAGGTCTGCGTGGCCTGCCCTATGCCGATCACGGGGATCATCAGTACCATGTAACCGCTTCGCACCACATTTGAAACGGCCAACGCGCGTTCGCCCAGACCTTCTATCAACAGAAAGAAGATGAACCAAGTGCAAATGGCCATCAGATTCTGCACCATGATGGGAGCAGATATCCGGAAAATGTTGACAATTGGTGCCCATTTGATCCTTGGAAAAAGATGAATGCCGTGCGACCCTGCAAGTTTCTTGAATCGGATCCAAAGGACCAGATAGGCCAGACTTAGCATTTCTGAGAGAACGGAAGCAATGGCCGCACCTGCGATTCCCATGGCTGGAAAACCGAATTTCCCGAACACAAGTATGTAGTTCAGTCCAAAATTGGCAACAGCCATGATCCCCGATGCGTAACCGATGGGTCTGGTGAGACTGATTCCCGTGAGGAACGCCCTGTAAGATAGTCCCAGCAGAGTGGGAAGTAGACCGAGCATCCGTACGAACAGGTATTCAATGATGCCATCATAGACCGCATCGGATGAGACCATTAGCCGCAGAAGCGGTTCCCCGACCGTGAAGTGGAGGATGGAAAGTAAGATGCCTAACAGAAGTTGAACGTAGAGCAGATGATCGAACACCAGACCGATCTTGTCCAAAGCCTTTTCGCCATTATATCGCGCCATAATGATCTGTGCGCCAATGCTCAAACCCATACTTGCCATCACAAAAACAAGCACGTACAGACCGCCCAATCCCGTGGCACCGATGGCTATCTCGCCCAAGCGGCCCATGAATGCGATGTCAGTCACGTTGATGAGCGTAATGGCAAGAAAGCTCAGAATGAGCGGGTAGGAGACACGCCAAATGTTACGATATGAAATGGTTTCGAGCATTACGAAACATGAAGCATCAAGCCTTTAAGGTATTCTCCTTCGGGATGGTAGATGTTCACAGGATGATCGACCGCGTGACCCAAACGCTTGAGCACACGCACATTTCGCCCAGCGTTGATGGCAGCGGCCAGCACTGCGCTTTCAAACATCTGTGGATTAACCACCTGAGAGCACGAAAACGTGAACAATAGACTGTTTGGAGCAATCTTCTTCAAGGCCGTTTCGTTCAGGCGTTTATAGCCTTGAACCGCACGATGCCTAGCTTTTATCGACTTGGCAAACGCAGGAGGGTCAAGGATGATCATGTCGTAGCCCTCCGCCTTCTCCACAAACTTGAAAGCATCTTCGCAAATGGCCTCATGGTTCTTCTCAAATCCATTGATGACAGCATTTTCTGCAGCCAGATCAACCGCGGGTTGCGAAATATCCACCGAAGTGACCTTCTTCGCACCTTTCGCCAAGGCATATACCGAAAAACCGCCCGTATAGCAGAAAGTGTTCAAAACCTTTCGTCCCTTGGCGTAATCACCCACCAAGTCGCGGTTGTCTCTCTGATCGATGAAAAAGCCCGTTTTCTGCCCAATCACCCAGTTCACTTTGAACTTGATCCCGTTCTCCAAAACCTCGGTTTCTTCCTTCTTTCCTTTCAGGAATCCGTGCTCCTTGGACGCGAGGTTCCGATGGTAAATGGAGTTCAGTTTTAATCCTTTGATGCTGTCCAATGCCTTCGCAATGTCCTTGGCGCAGTTTGCCATTCCATCTGTATGACTTTGCACCACTGCACAGTCATTGTACACGTCTACCACGCAACCGGGCAGCCCATCGCCTTCCGCATGGATCAGGCGGAAGCAGTTTGTCTCGTTGGACAGCAGTCCAAGGCCTTTCCGTACGTCAAACGCTTCCTGAAAACGAGTGTTCCAAAAGGTTTGGTCAATGCGTTCCTTCTCAAAAGTGAGCATGCGCACCGCTATGGAACCGTTGTGGTAATGCCCGGTACCAATGTAGTTCCCCTGGAAGTCCTCCACACTCACCAGTTCTCCATTTTCTGGTTTGGCAGATGTCTTGGCAATGGCTCCAGAAAACACCCAGCGGTGCTTTCTCAGTAGAGAACTCTCTTTGCCTTTACTTAGAATGATCGTTTTCATGGGCGGCAAAGGTATTCGATCGCCTCATCCAAAGGATGTTTGGCTGTCAGCTTGAAACTGGAGACAACTTCCCATTCATATGATACACCAGCTCGTTATTGTCGAGCAGATACTGAACCGCCTTCAGCACTACCTTTTCTGGTTTATCTGCATGCATGGTGACAAGCTCTTTTAAGGCTATTTCCCGGTCAATGGAGGCAATAAGTTCCTCCAGTGGAATGGCGTGGTGTTCAACTTTAAGCAAACTTCTGCACACATCGCATTTGCCGCAATGCCGGCTATCAGTTTCGCCAAAGTACTTAAGCAACATTTGCGCACGGCACACTTTATCGGTGCTTATGAAATGCAATGCAGCGCTTATTCGCTCCCTAATCAGTTCAATTCGTTGCTCGTAAATGGCTTTGGGGATAAGAAGGTCCTGTTTTCGCAGTCGGCCGCCCACAAAGCTCAGTTTGGGCAATCCGGTAGCAGGCCGGTAATCCACCATTTTCAGGTCATTCAGTTTTTGGAGGATGGTAATGGCCTGTTCAGTAGAATACCCGGCCCGTTTGGCTATGACCGACTCGTTGATGGGAACGAATTCCTCGAACAGTCTACCGTACGAACGCAGCAAGACCTTGCTCAAACGGCCAACCTTCGGATTTCGGAGTTCTACTTCGTACAGCATCTGATGGTCAACCGTGATCTGGAGCACAGAGCGAGTATCCCCGTTGGCTGTCAATAGAAGATGGTCTGCCTTTTCTAGAAACGAAATGGCCGTAAGCACTTCTTTCGGCTGCCAATTGTATCGAGCACAGAAGGCCTCAATGTTGAAATCGAACCATTCATCTGTCCCGCTTCCTTCTGCCAACTGAAAGTAGCTGCCAATGGCGTAGTACACTTCTCTGATCCTATCGCGCGATGGGAATTCTTGATCCAACTGCTTCTGCAAAGCTGAAACGTCTGCCTTTCTGACCAAAGCCACGGCATAGCTTTCCTTCTCGTCCCTGCCAGCTCGGCCAGCCTCCTGAAAATAAGCTTCCAGACTGTCAGGGAACCCCAGGTGGATAACGGTGCGCACATCAGGCTTGTCGATACCCATTCCAAATGCATTGGTGGCCACTATGACCCGGCATTTGTCCGAGATCCAATCGCTTTGTCGTATCTGCCGCTCATCAAACGAGAGCCCTGCGTGGTAGTAGGTGGCCGGAATGTTCTGCGTTTGTAGGAATTCAGCTATTTCCTTGGTACGCCTTCGGTTTCTAACATAAATGATGGTGCTTCCAGCAGTTCGAGAAAGTACCTTGAGCATACGACCTTTGTGGTCGTCTTCTGCCAAAACCATGTAAGCCAGATTCTTCCTTGCAAACGACTTTCGAATGACCCGCCTGTTCTTTAATTCCAGTTTCGTTTGAATGTCTTCTACTACTTGGGGCGTGGCAGTGGCCGTTAACGCCAGTACTGGAACCGTTGGCAGCAACTTTCTTATCTCGGCAATCTGTAAATAAGGCGGACGGAAATCATAACCCCATTGCGAGATGCAGTGTGCCTCGTCCACGGCCAGAAGGTTCACCTTCATCTTCTGCAAGCGCACTTGCACTATTTCGGTCCGCAACCGCTCAGGACTCAGATAAAGGAATTTTACATCCCCATAAACACAATTGTCCAGAATGGTATCTATCTGCTTATAGTGCAACCCCGAATGAAGAGAAACAGCATTGATTCCCTTCTTTTTCAAGTTCTCCACTTGGTCTTTCATCAGTGCGATGAGCGGTGAGACCACCACGCAGATTCCCTCCATGCAAAGTGCTGGAACCTGAAAACAAATGGATTTTCCGCCACCGGTGGGGAGCAATGCCAAGATGTCTTTTCCCTTCAGAGCAGATTCAATGATCTCCAATTGCGATTCTCGGAACGAATCGTAACCCCAGTATAGTTTTAGAACAGATTGTGGCGTGGGAATCATTTACGCCAAAGATAGTAGGCTATTTCCCAGTATCTGTGGTAGACCACGCGTGGGCGGGTAATGAGAACAGCGATTTGGTGACCTTCCAGGTATTTCTGAAAAGAGCGGATTCGCGGTATGCGTTCAATGCCTCTTCGCTTTCCCATTTGCTTATGGTGAAGAAAACGTATGGCCTATACAGGTCCTGTACGAGATCCACTCCGTGACAACCTTTCATTGCCCGGATCTTCGGGCCGTTCAATTCAAAGGTTTTAATGAATTCTTCTACCAGATGCTCTTGGAAAGTGAGTTGTACGATACGCGTTATCATCTGAATGCTATGCTTATGACATCTTCATGTTTGATCCCCAACAACTGGGAGGCATTGGTACCGTTAATGGCAATTTCCAACAGACCCGTAGCTCCAAATAAAGCCATTTTTTCGCCATCAGGAACATCAGAATAGGAAAGGACGACCCGGTTAATAATGTGTTGTTCGCGCCTTAGCCTTATTTCAAACTCACGACCTTGGCCTACAGCATGAAACAAGCTCTGGTCGATGTTCGTGATAATGTTGCCATACACATCAATGTGAATCGCCATTCCTCTGATGGTCGAACCATCGATTATTGGAACGTAAGTGCCGTTCCGATTGATGATCTCTGCTGGCCTGCCCAAAACTTCCATAATGCCACCTTTAGCCAAATGTGTTGCAGCTACAGCAAAAATATCTCGGCTCGGAAAAATGGCTGAGGTCGAGGTTTGAGTGATAAAACTGAGGTCAACAACCTTGGTTGGACCACTTTCGAAAATGAGCGGGAACATGCCGTTGTCTGCACCAACAAAATACTGGCCTTTGTATTCCACTGCCAAGTGGTCGATCATGGCAGTTCTGTTTGGTGCCACGCCAATAAGATGTACCGTTCCCTTGGGAAAATCTCGGTAAGAGTTACGAACAGTGAGCGCAGCTCCGGGTACGTAAAAAGCCTTTATCTCATGCGAAAGATCAACGATGCGTGCCTCTGGAAAATGCCGAAGAATAGTGCCTTTCAGAACCCCAACATAATGGTCTCGCAAGCCCATATCGGTGGTTAGCGTTATTATCGACATCTGTTGGTTAAATGGATGATCGGGCGATTCGTTCTGAGGGCAATTTCTGTTACTTTGTAGCCGTTCCAAATCTACGTAATAAGAGCACTCACCAAAAGTTGAAACACCTTAATCTGCAGGCTAGTTGAGCGAGAAAATATTAAGCATAGAACCGATCACACCGCTGGAATTCTACGGGGTGAACGAAAGCAAGCTCAAGGTAATGACCAAGTACTTTCCAAAGTTGAAGCTGGTTGCCCGAGGTCAAGACCTGAAACTGATCGGTGATGACAACTCGATGAAGGTTTTTGAACATCGATTCAAACTGCTCCAAGGTCATTTTAATAAATACGGGAGTCTACCACTCAAGGAAATTGAGCGAATGCTGCTCAGCGAATCAGACGAGGAGATCGGAAAGGAAGACGATTCGGTGCTTGTGTATGGGCACAATGGTGTGCTCGTGCGCGCCAGAACAGAGAACCAGAAAAAGATAGTTGCCGCTGTGGACGCAGACGATATGGTATTCATTATCGGCCCAGCTGGTTCTGGAAAAACCTATACGGCCGTTGCGCTGGCTGTCAGAGCGCTGAAAAGGCGAGAAGTAAAGCGCATTATTCTTACCCGTCCGGCAGTGGAGGCCGGTGAAAGTATCGGCTTTCTACCGGGTGATATGAAAGAGAAGCTTGACCCGTATCTGCAACCCCTGTACGATGCGCTAATGGACATGCTGCCACCTGCCAAGTTGACCCAATATCTAGAAACAGGCGTCATTCAGATAGCACCTCTTGGGTTCATGCGCGGAAGAACGCTCGACCATGCGTTTGTCATTTTGGACGAAGCACAGAATGCCACCGATCCGCAGACCAGAATGTTCTTGACTAGAATGGGAAATTCAGCCAAATTCATCATTACTGGCGATGTAACTCAGATAGACCTCCCGAAAAAGATGCAGAGTGGTCTGAGCAAAGCTTGGAGCATGCTTCAAGGCACAAAAGGGATATCGTTCATAGAGCTTTCAGGTTCCGATATAGTGCGCCACCCGTTGGTAAAAAGAATTGTAGACATTTACGCTAAGGCAGACAAATAATGAGTGAAGCAGTACAACTTCCTGCAACGTTAACAAGTTCAGATTTTCAGTTTCCCAACCAGACCAACGTCTATAAAGGAAAGGTTAGAGATGTGTATTCCATTGGCGATGAGCTTTTGGTGATGGTGGCCAGCGACCGCATTTCTGCCTTCGACCATATTCTTCCCAAAGGAATTCCGTTTAAAGGACAAGTGCTGACGCAGATCGCAGCAAAGTTTTTGAACGCAACGAGAGATATTGTGCCTAACTGGTTGGCCGCTTGTCCCGATCCAGTTGTTTCTGCGGGGTATCGCTGCCAGCCCTACAGGGTTGAAATGGTCATTAGAGGCTATATGGCTGGTCATGCGTGGCGCGAATACAAGGCTGGCAAGCGTATCATCTGCGGTGTGGCTATGCCAGATGGAATGAAGGAGAACGACCGATTCCCACAGCCGATCATCACACCTGCAACCAAGGCAGAAGAAGGCCATGATGAGGATATTTCGAGAGAGGACATTCTAGCAAAGGGCATTGTTCCTGAGCAAGCGTATCTGCAAATGGAGGATTACACTAAAAAACTCTTTCAGCGTGGAACAGAAATAGCTGCTAAACAAGGACTTATACTGGTTGACACGAAGTATGAGTTCGGTACTAGAAACGGTGAAGTTTATCTGATGGACGAGATCCATACCCCTGATAGCAGCAGGTATTTTTATGCTGATGGCTACGAAGAACGACAGGCTAAAGGCGAAGTGCAGAAACAACTTTCCAAAGAGTTTGTACGTGAGTGGTTGATGGCCAACGGATTCCAGGGTCTGCACGGACAGACCATGCCTTTCATGCCCGATGAATTTGTTCAGACCGTATCATCGCGCTACATAGAACTGTATGAAATGATCGTAGGCGAAAAGTTCAGGCCAGTGGTTTCGGACAATATCACCGAACGTATTGATTCGAACGTACGGTCCTTTCTGAAAGAATTCGAAGGATGAGAAAGAGACAGTCCAATCAACAACCGCTGAAAGAGGTCATAGACGATTGGTTGGCTGAACATCCTATGGCCAACAAGGTCAAGGAAACGCGTATTATTCACCTCTGGGGAGCATTGCTTGGTCCATCGGTAAAAAATCGAACCCAGAAAATCTATTTCAATAAGGGCAAACTC
>JBJOHR010000190.1:0-15933 GCA_046047575.1 Bacteroidota bacterium
CGTTGAAGTATGAATTGGACATGGAAAAGCGTATTCCAATGGTACGCGAGCTTCAGGCAATGATCTACGAGGACCAACCTTATGTTTTCATGTTCGCATCGACTAGAAGAAACGTGATTCATAAGCGTTTTGGAAATGCTGACATGTACTTTGAGCGTCCAGGTGTGCTACTTAATAACCTTAAGTTGCTGAGCAATAGCTCAATTGCTGCTCCAACTGCAGAATCAAACTGATAAAAAGCACGTTCAACTAGCAATAGATGCTCAAGTACGTTCTTCGCAGAATTCTTGTATTCGTACCAACTCTGATCGCCATTACCCTGTTGGGATTTGTGATCATGGTTTCTGCACCAGGAGATCCTGTGGAGCGTATGGTTTCTGCTGCTCAGAGTGGTGGAGAGATCGGTTCGCAAACAGCCAATCAAATAGAGCAGAAGAAGTTTTGGAGTAAAAAGCTTGGTCTGGACCTTCCCATATTTTATTTCAGCCTGAACACCTTAGCGCATTCTGATACACTCTATCGGGTGTATGACCGCAATGAGCGTAATGCGCTATCTCGACTAACAAGTGAATACGGAAATTGGCAAGCCATTTCCGAGTATTATGCTGCCATTGATGAACTGAATAAGGCACACGGCAGTCTTAAGGTGGATAGCGCAATGGCCCAAGGTTATTCCATCGACAAGGTCAAGGAAGACATCAACCAAAGCTATTTCGAATCTTCAGCGCTGAAAGCAACATATAGCGAAACCGTTATCAATGCCAAGATTGAGACGCTCAATGACATTTACCAAGCACCCTACATGGCAGTCTTTTCCGAAAAGCTGGATGTTGTGAAGGAAAGGTTAAGAGTTGTTAAGGAGACTTCCGCACCGTGGAAAGTGTATGTTCCGGTCGTCAATTTTTATCCCAACAATCAGTATCACCGGTGGATTTTTGGGGATGGTAATTGGATAACAGGCGCGGGTTCCGAATTCACCAAAGGCGTTATCAGAGGAGATTTTGGAACCAGCTACCGAACCAAGATGCCGATCAGTGAGGTTATTTCGACCAAGATATTCTGGTCGTTCTTCTTTACCATGGTCTCTGTAATACTTGGTTATCTGGTCAGTATTCCCCTAGGTATTCAGTCAGCGGTTCATAAGGATACCCGTTTCGACAGAATCTCCTCCATTATCGTTTTCATTCTGTATTCTGTGCCGGGTTTCTTTGCCGCTACGGTATTGTTGATGACCTTTTCCAATCCTGATGTTCTGCATTGGTTTCCCGCATCTGGGGTTGAACCGGTGAGAGGTTTTCCTGAAGGGGCCTCGTTTTTTGAGGTATGGAGTGGCCGCTTCCCTTACTTGGTCATTCCGATCATCAGTTATACCTACGGTTCGTTTGCGTTTCTTTCCAGAACCATGCGTGTTTCCATGTTGGAGATAGTGAATCAGGATTACATTAGAACCGCCAGAGCAAAAGGTCTATCTGAACGAACTGTGGTTTATAAGCACGCATTGCGTAATGCGTTACTTCCGATCATCACCGTTTTTGCCAATATCTTCCCAATTGCGATCGGTGGTTCTGTTGTGCTGGAGGTCATTTTCACGATTCCGGGAATGGGTAATGAGGTTTTTCAGGCCATTGTAAATCAAGATTACCCTATGGTAGTTGCCGTTTTGACAATTACAGGAGTGCTGACGCTGGTAGGGTACTTGGTTTCAGATATTCTCTACGCAGTTGCAGATCCACGTATCAGTTATTCCAAATAGATGAGCGGACAGACAACTTCTTCTCAGTTCAATTTCAGGCAATATGCTTGGTCGCAGTTCAAGAAGAACAGACCAGCTTACATTTCGCTTTGGATCTTGGGAGTTCTGGCCTGCATTGCCTTGTTTGCCCCGATAATTGCGAACGACCAACCGCTGTATGCCAGCTATAAAGGCCATGGTCTGTTCCCGGCATTCTCTTTCCAGAATGTTTATGAATTGACAATGGAAGATGGTACCGTTGAAACGATTCAGTTAGATATAGCCAAGTGGAAGCAGATGGAGTTGGAAACCGTGCTATGGGCACCGGTTCCGTATGCTCCAAATCGGTCAGATTTCTTGAACTCGGACTACAAATCTCCTTCGGGTGAACAATACTTTCAAACCACCTCTGGTGAGATAGTAGATATGCCCGCACGTTTCCGTCATTATTTGGGAACCACAGAAAAAGGAGAGGATGTTCTTTCCGGCTTGATCCATGCATCAAGAATTTCGCTCACCATTGGAATTCTCTCCATGGGAATTGCCACACTTATAGGACTGGTACTAGGCGCCTTGGCAGGATACTTCGGAGACAGCAAACTCGTAACCACCCGAGGTCAGTTTTACACCTTTATTATCGGTCTGGTGTTGGCGTATTATTACGGGTTCATGCTTAGAGGCGACATGCTTTCTGATGCAATTGGTACATCAGGTTCTGCTCTGCTACTTCAGCTATTGTTGAGCATTCTGATCTTCACGGCCGTTTGCTATGCCTTCTATTGGATTGGCAAACTGATCGGGAAACTGCCTTTATTGAGCACAAACCGGAATATTCCTATGGATTCCTTCATTTCTAGAATGATCGAGATACTCATATCGATACCGGGAATGGTTCTTATCATTTCCATTGCGGCAGTAGCAAAGCCGTCCATTGTAAATCTTATGTTGATCATTGGGCTTACCAGATGGACGGGTATAGCGCGTTTCACTCGTGCTGAATTCCTCAAGATCAAAAACTTGGAATACATACAAGCTGGTCAATCACTTGGATTCAGTGAAGCGCGAATCATTTTCAAGCACGCTTTGCCCAATGGGGTGGCACCAGCATTGGTGGCCATTGCATTCGGAGTGGCAGCTGCCATTCTCATAGAGTCGAGTCTTTCATTTTTAGGCGTAGGAGTTCCGCCAGATGTGGTCACATGGGGTTCACTAATCAGTTCGGGCAGGCAGAACTATGCCGCTTGGTGGTTGGTCATATTCCCTGGTTTGGCCATATTCGTAACCGTTGCTGTTTACAACCTCCTTGGAGAAGGTTTGCGTGACGCCACAGACCCTAAATTGAAAACCTGATTCGTTTTCTTTAGGAATCCCCAGATTTTTGATTGTTTTACTTCCGACATTTGAGCATTCAGATGAGCGAGAAACTTTACATAGCACCTACAGACCTTTCGCCAGAGATCAGTTTTGATTCGGTCGAGTTGAAGTTCGTTATCCAAGGTCGTTCCATGCCTGAGAATTCGGAGGCATTCTATGAACCAGTGTTAGCTTGGCTTCGTACGAACTTTGCAGGTAAACGCGCGGAGGCAGCCTTTGATATCAATCTTGATTATTATAACACGGGTTCTTTTATTCGGCTTATGGGGCTTTTTAATTTACTTGACGAGCTCAATAAGGTGGGTAACCAATTCAGCGTTCGCTGGATATGTGAATCCGAAGATGAGGACAATATTGCCGATGGGAGGTCCTTCAAAGAAGTGGTCAAGTTGCCGTTTGAAATAATTGAGATCTGAGAGATGAGAACGATTGCAGTATTCACTTCAGGTGGCGATTCCCCAGGAATGAATGCTTGCATCAGAGCAGTGGTGCGCACGGGTCTGCACCATGGATTGCAGGTGTACGGTATCATGCACGGTTATCAGGGAATGATCGATGATAGATTTGTGCTACTTAACAGCGATGATGTCGGAAACATCATACAACGGGGTGGGACGATCCTAAAATCATCGCGTAGTAAGGATTTTTTTTCGAAAGAAGGCCGTCAGAAGGCCTTCAATAATCTCAACAAATACGGCATTGAAGGAATTATTGCCATTGGTGGCGATGGTACTTTTGCGGGAGCCAAGGTCTTTACCGAAGAGCACAAAATTCCGTTTATCGGTCTTCCGGGGACAATAGACAACGACCTTATTGGAACCGATTATACCATTGGTTATGACACTGCATTGAACAATGTGATTGATGCCGTGGATAAGATCAAGGACACTGCAGCATCGCACGACCGCCTCTTCTTTGTGGAGGTAATGGGCAAGGATGCCGGATTCATCGCTTTGCGCTCAGGAATTGGGATTGGAGCCGCGGCCATCCTAATACCGGAAGTGCATACCGATCTTCAAGAATTGATCGAGAATCTGAGAGTGGCTTATGCCAGAAAGAAGAGCAGCAGCATTATTATGGTAGCCGAAGGTGATGATGCAGGTGGAGCGTACAAGATCGCGGAGCAGGTGGTTGCAGCCTTGCCACAGTATGACACACGGGTTTCAATCCTCGGACACCAACAACGCGGAGGCAGTCCCTCGGCCTTGGATAGAATGTTGGCATCTCAATTGGGCAATGAAGCGGTTAATGCGCTTTTGGCCGGCAAACATTCTGTGATGGTCGGCATCGTTGACAAGAAGTTTCAATACACGCCATTTGATCAGGCCATCAAACACCACGACAAGATCAACCCTGCTTTGCTCAAATTGGCTGAGATATTGGCAGCCTGATTCCTACTGAATTATTCACATTCCATTGTTTCCAAAACTGCTTGCGGTAACTTGCCAACATGTCTTCGTTGGCGCTTTTCGTTGAGGTAATTCTGCCGCTTCCGCTGTTTGGTACGTTCACCTATCGCGTTCCAAGAGAAATGGAAGGTGATGTGGTCATTGGAAAGCGGGTAGTAGTTCAGTTCGGTAAGAAGAAGCTTTACACGGGCATCATTGCCAACAGCCACGATAGACCACCAACGGGCTATCAGGCCAAGTATTTGGACGAACTGTTGGATGATGAACCAGTGATATTCGGACATCAGTTGGCCTTTTGGAATTGGATGCGCCAATACTACCTCTGTCATTTGGGCGATGTGATGCAGGCTGCCTTGCCCTCAGGTTTAAAGCTTTCCAGTGAAAGCCGGTTGACCGTGCATCCGGATTATACAGGCGAGACGGATGAGCTGAATGAAGAGGAAATGGACATTCTGGAAGCATTGCAGAACAACACCTTTCTTACGTTGGATGAAATTTCCAAGCTTATCCGAAAAACCCACGTGCATGCCATTATCCGTTCGTTGGTAGAAAAGCGGATCGTTGTTCAGTACGAAGAATTGCAGCAAAAATTCAAGCCTAAGACGGAGGTCATTTACCGTATGGCCGAATGGCTAGAGGATAAGGAGAAACTGCAGGAGGTTTTTGAAGCGCTAAATCGAGCACCAAAGCAGTTGGAAGCACTGATGCAGTTCATACAATCCTCCAAAACGGGTAAGGAAAAGGGAGTGGTTAAGCGGCAAGTGCTCATATCCGATAGTGGTATCTCTGCGGCTGCGGTAGATCAGCTTGTGAAAAAGGAAATTCTGATCAAGAGTGAGTTGGAGGTTTCGCGTTTAGTGGAAACAGAAGCTTGGGCTACCGAACAAATTGTATTGACGGAAAACCAGCAGGCGGTTTTTGATGAGTTGAACGACATCTACCAAAAAAAGGAAGCAGCCCTGCTGCATGGCGTTACTAGCAGCGGCAAGACGGAAATCTACATTCACCTTATTCAGGAACGCATTGCCAATGGTGGTCAAGTGCTCTACATGTTGCCCGAAATTGCTCTCACCGCTCAGATCGTTCAGCGTTTGCAGAAACATTTCGGAGATAGGGTTGGCATCTATCATTCTAAAATGAGCGATAACGAACGGGTAGAGGTTTGGAAAAAGCAATTGAGCAACGATCCGTACGATGTCATTCTAGGAGCTCGTTCCTCCTTATTTCTGCCTTTCAGAAATTTGGATCTGGTGATCCTGGATGAAGAACACGAACACACCTTCAAGCAGCACGATCCCGCTCCACGTTACCATGCCAGAGATGCGGCTGCATATCTTTGCAAACAGCACAGCGCCAAACTGTTACTTGGTTCGGCCACGCCAAGTATTGAGGCGTATTTCAATGGAAAACGCGGTAAGATCGGGCTAGTGCATCTGACGGAACGCTATGGCGGTGTAAAACTACCCCATATTGAGATAAGCGACCTTAGGGCGGAGCGACAGGCAGAGACTATGAAAGGTCCTTTTTCATCGCAGCTTCTCCAACGCATTCGCGAAACGCTGCAACGCAATCAGCAGGTCATCATCTTTCAGAACAGACGCGGTTACTCCAGCTTCGTGCAATGCAACAACTGCGGGTGGGTGCCAGATTGCATCAATTGCGATATATCCTTAACCTATCACAAGTACAGTAATGACTTGCGCTGCCACTATTGCGGCCACGCAGACAAGGTGCCACATGTTTGTCCAAAATGCCAATCTACCTATCTGAAAACCAAGGGATTTGGAACAGAGCAGATAGAGGAGGAATTGTCCTTGCACTTTCCAGATTCTGTTGTAGCTCGAATGGATATGGACACCACACGCGGTAAGCACGCTTACACACGCATCATCTCCGATTTTGAGGAACAGCGCATTGATATTCTTGTGGGTACGCAGATGGTTACCAAAGGTCTGGATTTCGATCATGTAGGGTTGGTGGGTATTCTCAATGCCGATGCATTGCTCAACTATCCCGATTTCCGTTCGTTTGAGCGTGCTTACCAACTTATGGCGCAGGTTAGCGGTCGTGCGGGAAGAAAAGGCCGGAGAGGTTTGGTGGTCATCCAAACATCGGAGCCAACGCATTTCATTATCGAACAGGTGGTGCGCAACGATTATCAAGGCATGTACGAGTCCGAATTGGTGCAGAGAAAGCAGTTCCGATATCCGCCTTTCATTCGGATGATAACCATTACCATCAAGCACCGCGACCGAGAAAAAGTGGACGCAGCAGCAGCGGCATTGGCGGCCGCTTTAGAACCGATACCCGACAAGCTATTGCTAGGACCAGAATACCCACTTGTTCAGCGTATTCGGAACAAATACAACAAGCAGATCATCCTCAAGATGGGAGGAGCAAGTATCAAAGAACGGAAGGAGGAGATATTCAGGATCATTCAACAAGTAAATGCCGAGAAGGATTTCCGGTCGGTTTACTTTCAACCGGATGTAGATCCGATCTAGCAGAAAAAGTAGGCGGTTTCTGATATCTGATATCTGATTTCCTGCTGTTCTTCAGGGTTGGCAACCGTTACGATGATCTGCGCATCAGTATTCATGTGAGCACTTGCCGATTCCATTTTTACACCGTAAATGGTGTGTCCGATCTTCTTTGGGTTATTGCAAACCCAGTGGAACGAAACGTCCATTTCGGATAGCAATTTGGCTACGTTTTTTCCTTTGTCACCAGCACCCCAAACCACCAAAGGCTTTGAAGGATTTCGGTCCAATTCAAGAAACCATTTCACTTTCAGTTCGAGGAAACGGTTGTCGGCATAGTTGGCATCATTGCGTGATGAACGTGAAGGATGGTCTCGCCACCAATGCAAAACTTCCTTACACGGAATTGGCTTTAACCGGTGCTGGTAGAATCGGAAACAGAGGTCGTAATCCTCGGGATAGGTGTTGGGAAGAAAACCACCGCAGCTTTCAAGGTCTTCCCGAAACACCATCCAGCAAGGCGATGGAATCACGCATTCCTTATATATCTCGGAGTAATTACTGCCCTTTTCTGTAAGTGAATTGAGCCATTCTTCATACCTCTTATAGCCATCGCCAAGTGGCGTTTCTGAGAAGTACTTAACTGCCCCAATGGCGATGCTTTCCTTACTGGAACATATCAAGTTATATTTAAGTATTTCCAGTTTGGAAGGCGCCATTCTATCGTCTGCATCCATTCTAGTGATGAGATTTCCAATGCTTACGGAATACGCCAAACGCAAGGCATCGATAATGCCTGAACCATCGTTTTGAAAAACCTTTATTCGAACATCCTCATTTGCATAATGCTGAAGAGTGACGTGGCTTGAATCTGTAGAATCATCGTCAACGGCCAATAACTCCCAGTTTGTTTCGGTTTGGTTAAGAATGGATTCCAGGCACTCCGATAGAAATGGTTCGGCATTTCTGACGGGCATTAGGATGGAAATGAGTTGCTCAGAACTCAATGCTTCAGCAGCTTGACAGTAGAACGTGAATCCTTTGTAGTGACTTCCAACAGATACATGCCTGTGTGCAGATTTCTGGATGAAAGCTGCAATGTACCTGAGCCGGAACTCTTAGAATGAAGCAATTGCCCAACGGCATTATACAGGTTTACGGTGATGGCATCCTTGGCAACTATTCTCAACTCGCCTGTACCACTACTGAATCCGGCAGAGTTGTACACTTCAAATGCATGGGATTGAGAACGTTCTCCAATACCCACCTCGCATTCCAACAGGCCTCTGGCACACATGCGGTCGAGGATAGGTGTGCCATGGATTCCATCGTAGAGAATGGTATCTGCCTGCACAAAGAGTTCGGCTGCTTGGCGCATGGTCATGTTATTGGCAAACCCATATGCCGCCTGAATCATGATGGCGTCTGTCGCTTCCCGACCAATATCTCCCCATATCTGCATCAGCGTTGCGGCCCAAATGTCAGCATCTGTGTAAAGGTTATTGTTCAAGTCTTCGGGGTAGTGGTCGCTGCTTACCGAACTGCGGCCGTTCCAATATTGGTTGTGACCATCCCAAGTAAAAACATCTTCCCAACGGTAATCGCTAATGTGTCTTGAGTAAGAAGAAGCAAAGTAATCTCCAACAGCTTCATCCAACGCCCTGCGCTCCGTACCATTGTTGGTACCTGGCGCTGCAGAATGCATAATGGCATGTCCGAATTCATGTATGATGACATCAGCATCTTCGGCATCATCCACACCACCTTCCCCAAATTGCAAGCGAGGCGGACTGAATCCAGCGTTGAAGTTGGAATTATCGGCACCATTCAAAGCATGTGGGTCAACCGCGATCTGGTAATCTACAATATCCGTAAATCCAAGCGAGCGGATGTGTTCTTGAAAATTGGTGATGTGATAGAACGCATTCACATCTTCAAAACCCGATTCCGACCGTGTATAATTGAACTCCGGAATGTTAGAACTTACAGGCTGAATAACAGGGTTCGATAGTTCCTGAATGATTACATATTGGTTGGCCAGACTGAATGTGCCAGCATCGTAAGTGGCGGTTATCTGAACCGGAATTCGCTCTGCATTCAGTTCCACCACATCATTGTCACCATTATCCACATATGGCGCGCTGTAGGTCTGACTGGCCGATGTAAGCGGATCGGGATTGAACACCCAAACGGTAACGGTGGTGTCTTCGGGCGCTAGGGCTGCGTAGGAGAGAAGATCGTTCTGGTAGATAACTCGTACATCCTTGTTCAGCACCAGTTCATAATAACGGTCCGAGGCTTCTACCACTTCTAACCGGATGGCCGGAATCAATTTGCCATTGGCTGGGAAATAGATCTCCTGTAGGTTGTAATGGTCCAATTTTCCGTTGCTAGGCGTGTTGTAGTGCACCATCAAACCAGAATGGTAGGCTGTATGATCGGGGAAGATTGCGTCTACCGGTCGCTCCAATGGAAAGGTGTTATCGAACACGCTCAATATCCTCCCGGAATGGGTTAGATTGACCTTTACCGTGCCACGGAACACCTTTCGGTTGTTGATGGTCTGTGTAAACTGATAATGGATGGTTTTCGGGCCACGCTTCACATGTTCGACTACAAGGTCAGTGCCTTGCAAGTTGGTCAGTTTTTGAAATAGGAAAGATTTGATTACCGTGGTGTCGTTGGGCAACTGGGCGTTGATTTCAAGTTTGGTTGCGGTGCGAGAGTCAATCTCAGCATGCGTATCAGAACCCACCCATTTTTGAGCTGATAGAACGGTAGGCAACAAGAACAGCAGGTAAGTGAAAACACGCATCATGCAAAGATAAACGTCAGAGCAAGGAATTAGTTGGCTGCATTTCATTGTCACCAACCAAGCATAGCAAGACGTTTCGTTATTTTGTCGTCTAACCAAAAAACCATCAAACTATGAAAGCATTGAAAGTAATCGGAATCATCCTGCTTGTATTGGTAGGGGCATACGTGGTGGCTGCCCTTGTTGCACCATCTGTTCTTAAAGTGGAGAAAACCATTGTGGTGAATGTATCGCCAGATCAGGTATATCCGCATGTAGCATGTTTCAAGAATTGGGAGCCTTGGAATCCTTGGGACGCTATGGATACTACCAATACGAACGAGTTTTCCGAGCAGGCTTGTGGCGTTGGTTCCTGGTATACGTGGAAGGGCAAGAAGACAGGCGAGGGAAGACAGGATGTTCTGGAAGCACGTGATAATGAGTACATCAAGTGCAGTTTGGTGTTCGGTATGGATCCAACTCCGCAAACATCGGAGTGGTTCTTTGAAGCCGTTGATGGAGGAACCAAGGTTACGTGGAACTTCATTGGCACGGAGGCTTCGTTCTTTCAAAAACCCATGAACTTGATGGGAGAATACTTCCTTGGAGAGGCTTATACATCTGGTTTGGCAGCATTGAAAGAGGTAGCAGAAGCATCGCCTGCCCAAGCAACACCTTCATTCGATATTCAGACAATTGAGCTTGGTGCTACCAATTACCTGTTGGTTTCTGGCGATGTAAAACCGCAAGACATTGCCATGTATTACACAGAGAATTTTGGCAAGATCATGGCTTACATGGAACAAAAGAAGGCTGCTATGGCTGGGTATCCGACAGGACTTTACTTCAACTGGACAGATACATTGGCACAAATGGCCGCAGCCATTCCTGTGGCAGCAGAAGTGGCCGGAACGGACATCATTGAATTCAGACAATACCCGGCCGGAAAAGCTTTGCTGATTGAGCATTACGGAAATTATGATGAAGTTGGCCCAGCGCATTATGCCATTGAGGCTTACAGCAATTCTAATGGCGTTAACCTGGTTGGTTATGCTATTGAACAGTACGTTACCGACCCAGAGTCCGAGCCAGATACCAGCAAATGGCTGACACGCATCGTGTATCCGATCGCTGCGGAGTAAACAAATTCGACATAGTATTGAGAAGAGCCGCCAATGTGCGGCTTTTTTTACGTGGTTCTACGACTCAAGGTAGTTTTGTTCGCAAAGACAATAGCGTCTTGAACCGATTCGAGCCTCAATTCTTCCCCATTCCAAACAGCAAAGTGCGGGTCTTTGAACCAAGCGCCAAGGTTCATGTAGCGGGCATTTTGGCCCACAGGTTTATCGAGCACCATGTGACGGTGTCCGAATATGAAGTAATCGAAATGCTCCTTTTCCAAGGTTTGCCTGCAGAACTGCAGCAGCCATTCGTTCTCATCGCCTTGATAGTTCTGGTCTGAATCCATGTTCGATTCTCTGCTTCGTCCGCTCCAGAAATTGGCCAAGCGCACACCAATATCGGGATGCAACCATTTGAACAACCATATACACAAGGGGTTGGCAAATACCTTTTTAATGAATTTGTAGCCGTGGTCGCCCGGACCGAGACCATCGCCATGGCCAATGAAGAACTTCTTCCCGTTCCATTCGCGCACTACGGGTTCTCGGTGCATTGTCACGCCCAGTTCTTCTTCAAAATAGCGGAACATCCACATGTCGTGGTTTCCAATGAAGATATGGACCGGAATGCCCTTATCACACATCTCGGCAATCTTTGCCTGAAATCGCACAAAACCTTTGGGAATTACGGTGCCGTACTCGTACCAGAAATCGAAAATGTCTCCGACCAGATAGATCTCTTCGGCTGTTTCAGAAATGCCGTCCAACCAAGCAACTAGCTTCTTTTCGCGTTCGCGGCTGAGCTTACCGTTAGGAACGCCCAAATGAAAATCGGAAGCGAAGTATATGTTCTTACCTGTGTTCAATTAAGCAGCTTTTGCAGTCGTTGTATCGGTTTCAGTTCGTTCAAATTAAAGGTGAAACGTATCTGCTGACCGTAGCTTGGTCGCGAAAGTGCAAGATCATCCTTAATGTTCTTCGAAACAAGGAATGGGAAGTGAACTTCCAACACATCGCGAACAATGATGACGCTGGCGCCCAACTCTGCCAAGAAGAGTTGAGAACCTGGGAATATGCTGCCTGCATTGGCATACGTTCCCACGCTTGCAAAGAATTCAATTGGAATCTTGCGGTAAACGGTAGAACTGAGGTTGAGTGCCAATAACCAATCGTTGGTCTGACCAACGCGAATAAAGCTCTTGAATCCGCCATCGGCTTCCATCATCTGCTGACTCAGGAACCCGTTATCGAGTTTACGGCCAATGTAAGTGCCTTCATAGAGGTAATCCTCATATTCCCGCCACGAACTCATTCGGAAATTGAATGCACGACTGGAGGATCTGAGAATGAACTTTCCGAAGAAGAGTCGTGCACGGAATCCATATCCTTTCTTGAATTTGAAACGATAAATGGCCTCAATGCTCAGTTTGGCCTCGTTGTTCAGCCATTGTAGGTCGGCCGTCAATTCCCCGATATGCGGTGAGAAGCTCTGTTTCCAATTGTAGGTTATCTGAGGTATGTTCCGGATCAGTTTGCCCGCTTCGGTGATGTACATGGTATTCCGCAGGCGGATGCTCTGTTCGCGGTTGGAGCGCCTGTGCTCGGGCAGAAAATCGAAGCGCAGTTCGGGCCGGATGATGTTCCGAGGCAACTGCGGGCTGAACGCATCGGTAGGGTTATAGAATGGCGATATACGACCTACATTGAATCGCTGCCCACTTACCGCAATGGTCACGTTCGGGAACTGCTGTTTCTGGTGGAAGGTGTAAGCCAGACGGCCAGAGCCGGTAATCGTTCTCGACCCGAAAGCCCACATGGGCATAAGCATGTAGGAGAATTTGTTCTTCGGTAGAATGTCATTGTAAACCGCAAAGCCAAGCATGAAACCATCGTAGGTATTCCAGCCAATGGTTGGGGCCAGACCGAATTGCGTTTTGTTCGGATTCTCGTAATAGGCCACAAACCGAGGTTGAATGGTCTCTGTTTTACGAAAGATGCCATTGACCCGCATGGCGTTGTTCTTTCGGTCAAGGTCGGGCAGTACCTCATTCGGGTCGATGATCACTTTCTCGCAATCAGAGCAGGGAATGGTGAGCCATCCCGACTGTTCGAACCCAGCTTGCCAGCCCATTGAGACGGTATCGCCATTGCTGACAACCGCCAAGGGAAAAGGTGCGGCAATGGAACCCAGATTTCGCACTTTGATGCGAAGAGAATCGTTCGTTCGGAGAATTCTGCTCACCGAGTAATCTATCTTATCAGCAGAACGGATAATGCCATCAAAGAACCACTTTAACGAGTCGCCAGTGACCTCTCTCGCCACCGTTTCGAAATCCTCAGCCTGAGGATGTTTGAATTTCCATTGATCGAAGTAGGAGTGGAGCAGTTCGTCCATCTTTTCCCTGCCGATGTATTCCTCCAAATATTGAAAAACGAACGCTGTTTTGGTGTAAACAATGCTTCCGTAATTGATACTTGTGTATTCGTTGGAAGGGAGTTCAATGGCCTGGTCGCGGTTGTTACGCGCCTGCAGCATGTAGGCATGTAGGCCGAGTTTGTCGTAGGCAATGTTTTTGGCGCCCACCCATTTCAAAGCAAAGTTGCGCAGTTTGCCGCCACCAAGCAGTTGCTCCAATGTCAGGTTCGGAAACTTTCGTTTCATGTAGCGCATTTCAATGAAGGAATTCAGCCCTTCGTCCATCCAAGGGTGGTCTCGCTCATTGCTGGCCAGAAGACCGTAAAACCAGTTGTGACCCACCTCATGCATGATCACTTCTTCCAGCGAAACAGCATCGCCACTTTCTCCAATAATGGTGATGTTGGGGTATTCCATTCCGCCACCTTCTGAGAGCACGCCATCTACGGCCGTCACGTGGTCATAGGGATATTCCCCAACCCATTTTGAGTAGTAATATGTGGCATCGTTCAGGTACTCGATGGCGTTCTTCCAAAGGTCTGCCTCGTTGTTCGTAAACATGGCCCATGTGGTCACTTTTCGACCGGATTCAGGCAACGAAACTTCACCTTTAAGCACGTGATAGCGCTTGTCTGCAAACCACGCAAAGTCGTGAACCTTATCTTGATGATAGTGTAAGGTTTTTCTGTTTGGCGAAGAGGCCGGAAACGACAGGTCGTTGTAGTCCACCGCATCGATCACCGATCTGGTTTTTTCCACTTTCGTGTTCAGCCAAGCCAATTCCTTTTCGCCATCGACCAGATCGCCTGTGGCACCGACCACATAGTTTTCTGGAATATTGATGTACACGTCAAACGTTCCGAATTCCGAATAGAATTCTCCTTGGCCCAAGTAGGGCATCTGGTGCCAACCGTCCTTGTCGTAAACCGCTGGTTTCGGATACCATTGGGTTATCTGATACGCTTGGTTGAGGTGACCCAGACGGGAGAAGATCCCCTTTGGAATAACGACTCTGAATGGCGTTGAGATGATGGCCTTTCCTCCGGGCGGAATTGGCTCATCGAAGAAAACCCGACAGATGTCCGGATTCTTCATGTCAATTTCCATCCGGGCAGCGTTTCCGTTGACCACGAACTGAAGACTGTCAATCCAGCCACGGTCGCGGTATTTGGAGAAGAAAAGCGTAAGGTCGTCATCCTGTCTCATCTGCTTTGAGAGCGCTGTCTTGCCACTTCTGTAAGCATTCGGCCACAGATGGAACCAGATGAAATGGAGCGTATTGGGAGAGTTGTTTACGTATTCGATCAACTCCGAACCATGCAGTTCATGTCGTTCATCATCTAATCGTACATCAATCTCATAATTGACCTCCTGTTGCCAATATTCCTGAGCCACCAAGGCGGCTGAATTGATGATAAAACAGGAGAGTAGAAGAAGGCGGATCTTCAAGATTCAGCGGTTTGGTCGGTGAAGAATCGGAGCACCAACGCTGAAACTATCCAAAAATTTCCATGAGTCTTGCTTCGAGTTCTGCACCACGCAATCCTTTGGCAATGATCACTCCATTCTCATCTAACAGATAGGTCATAGGAATGCCATCCAAACTGTAAGCCGGTACAAAACTAGATTGCCAGAACTGCAATTCGCTGCCGTGTTTCCAAGTAAGACCATCTTGTTTAATGGCGTCTAACCACTGTTGCTTATCTCTATCCAACGAAACGCCAAAGATCTCGAAGCCTTTGTCTTTGTATTGGTTGTAGACGCGGACCACATTCGGGTTCTCTGCGCGACAAGGTTTGCACCATGATGCCCAGAAGTCTATCATGGTGATCTTGCCACGGAAATCAGACAATCTGATGGTTTCTCCATCAGGTGTATTCACCACGATCTCTGGTGCTTGCGAGCCGATGCCGGTTCGGGCCGCAGCCTGCTGTTTGGCCTTCAGGTCCACCAATTGCTTCTTGAACTGCTTCACATAATCGGAGTTGGGGTAGGCTGCCTCCAAATTGGCAACCACCTCGTCAAACTTGGCAGCAAACTCATCGTACTTCAATGATTGAACCGCGGAAAGTGTGGCCAGTGATGTGGAATTATCGGCTATGAATTTCTCGATGAATTCATTTTTCTTGGCCTGTGCTTCCATGAAGATGGCATCAATGGTCTGCTTGATAGAATCCATGTTGTACGTTCCAGCGGCCTGGTAGTCCATGAACATTCTGCGCAAGCTGTCTGTCAGTTCGTAATCCTGTCTGAGGCGTTTGTCCAATTCGCGCAGTTTCAAAGAGCCTTCTGACCCGACCACTTCGTAGCTCTTGTAAAAATCGAGTGCGTTGCCCGTTACTTCGGCCTTGTCTCCCTTTTCCAAAAGCAGAATAACGAAGTTGTTTTCGTTGACTCGAAGGCGATAAAAGCCCGGGTCGCTCAATTCCGCAATGCTCAGCTTAAAACCGCCATCTTCATCAATAGCTACTGAATCGGTCGGAACAACTTCCGTTGACGTCAGCTTTTCCAACACAACCGTTTCGCCATCGGTATTGCTAAGGCTGCCTTTAACAACAGCACCTTTTTCTTCGCAAGAACTAAGCAGAACCGCTGCTACCAACAATA
>JBJOHR010000191.1:0-5207 GCA_046047575.1 Bacteroidota bacterium
CCTCCGGAGCGCGCTACTTTCACTCCGCCTTCAAACTCATCTTTCCAATAAGGATGGATACATTCAATGATGTTCTTCCCAAATTGATCCGTCCAACTGTCAACTGTTGCAATGAGCACTGGTGCCATCAGGTTGCAGCTTATTACACGGTCATCCTCGTCCAAAAGAATGAAACCCTGCGAGTCGTTTCGGTCTATTGCCTGCAAAACGTTGGCCTGCGCCAGTGATTCCTGCTCAGCTTTTTTCTTGTCAGAAATGTTCTGGTATGAGTAAATGACCCCATCCACATCACCTTTTTTCCCGTACAACGGGCTGAATCGTCCGTCAATCCATAGTTCTATACTGGCATTTTTCGATTTAGGGATGTGCTGTTCTACACTGATAGTTCGGCCCTTTAGGGATGCCTGAAAGTTTCTGATGAAGCGTTTGTTGTGGCTTTCATCAACATAATCCCAATACGAACTTCCCGTTTTCAGTTCTTCTTTGAAGAACGAAAACATGTCTTTGGATGCTTTGCTGTTGAACCAAAGAACTCTGTAGTCGCGATCTAGAATGATGATGCTACGGTCAGAATGCTCCAACAGTGACCTCATCTCTGCACTTGGTGCCAGTGAGTAGAATTTTCTGTCGGTAGATCTATCGTTCATTTTTCCGTTAAACCAATTGAACATGAAGGTTACGGAAATCGAAGCTAAAAGTTCAGGTTTTCGACCAATGGAGTGATACGGCTTATGAAGTCTTTCTCCGCGTCTTTTCTTTGATGATGAGTGACAGCTCACGACCGGTTTGACCAGCGATTGACGTATTCTCTTCTGCTCTGCGTATCAAATAGGGCATCACATCCAGAATGGGTCCGTAAGGCACATACTTTACCACATTGTAGTGATTGGCCGCCAGGTTGAAACTGATGTTATCGCTCATGCCGTAAAGCTGCGAGAAGAAGACATGATTATCCGATGGTTCAAGGCCTTTCTTACTCATCAACTCGGTCAGTTTCTGGGAACTGGTCTCATTGTGCGTACCGGCCAATACGTGAATGGAAGGATGGTTGTCAATGCAGAACCGCAGAGCAAGATCATAATCGCGGTCGGTATCTGCTTTGGTGTCGTGGATGGGCGATGGGTAACCTTGGTCCTTCGCGCGTTCGCGTTCCTTTTCCATGTACGCTCCCCGAACCAGTTTTACGCCCAACTTGTAACCGCCTTTCTGCGCGTTGAGGTAACTGTCTTTCAGATACTGAAGGCGGTCTTTACGGTAAAGCTGAATGGTGTTGTAAACCATAGCCTTCTCGGTGTTGTGCAGTTTCATCTGGTGCCCGACCAATTCGTCTATGGCGTTCTGAAACCAACTTTCTTCTGCATCAACCAAAATCGGTACACCGTTCTTTCTTGCTGTAAGACAGATGGTGTTAAGCCGCTCAACTGCCGCATCCCATTGTTTCTGTTCCTTCTCGTTGAAAGCGGCCTTTGCATTTTGCTTGGCAAGAAGTCGATTAGGGAAGATAGCGGTCGGTTTGAAAACGGAGAAAGGAATGCGCTTGTCCAATTTTCCTGCATTGTTGGCTGCCAAGATCTCTGCGGCCGAATGGTCAAGTTCACTTTCTGTCTCTTTGCCCTCTGAAGAATAATCAAGCAGAGAATAAACGCCCATTCGGTGCAAGCGGTCAATGGTGTTGTGGCATTCTGCTATTGACTCGCCACCGCAAAATTGATTGAACACGGTGGATCGGATGATGCCCTTGACCGGTAGTTTAACTGATAATGCAAGGTTCAATGCTGCTTTTCCAAACTTTACCAGCGCAGGACTGCCCACCAAACGGAACAAAAGATGGGCTCGGTTCAACTCCCGATCGGATCTATCGGAAAAGGCAATTTCGGTATTGTCGAACGAGACCATCAGCAGACCAGATAATTGCGGCAAATATAGGCGGCAGACCTTCGGATTCTGAATGATTGAAGACAGGTTTCAGAACTTGAATCGCAACTGAACTTTGATGTCTGTTCGATGTTTGCCAGGTGTTTCTTCAAGCCCGGATCCCACATGGTCGCGGTTGCTGTAAAACAAGTTGGAAACACGGACCCAAGCATCAATATTCTTATAAATGTTGTATCGAATGGTCAAGTAGGCTTTCATGCCTCGATAATAGTATGCCGGAAATGAGTAAGCGTATAACACATCGTTCTCATAAACATAGATACGGGCATTGTAGGTCTCGGTGTCGAAATATGCCAAACGCGCATTGAACGAAAGTGGGAAGCTGAGCGGGTTGTAGATCAGATCCTGATAAAGAATGAAACCCTGCTCAACGTCTTGGTCGCCACGCTTGTATCTGGAATACTCAACTCGGCTTCGGAGTTTCAGTTCTTTGGTCAGACTGTAACTAAGATTCAATCGGTAATAAGATCTCAACTCGTTCTCGATGCCTCTGATAGGCGCTTCGCTGTAAGAAGAAGATTCGGTGAGTTGACTGTTCTTCTGTCGGAATCGGAAATAGACCTCAAATGTTTTGGAAGGGCGGTAAATGAGCTGCCCGATGGTCTCGTAACCGAATGACGGACCATTGGCCACCGAACGCAACCATGGGAACTTGAACAGGTCGAAGAAGCCATTCAAGAACCAATTCTTGAATGGATTGACGCTGAATCCGATGTAGTAGCCCGTTTCATTATTGAATCTGGAGTTCTCAGTGACCGCATTGGCATACAAGGCCTGATACTGCGGTTGCAGGTAGCGAACCATGGCGGTAATCGTCACTCTTGGGTCAATGGTCATGAATAATCCGTGGGTTGTGGCAAAGCCAAGATTCTGACTCAACGCAAACTCTCCGAAAAAGTGGAAGTTGCGGAAGATGTAGCTGTAGTCAAGCCCATAGTTGCTGTTCTGTTTTCCAGAGAATTCGAAGATGTTGTAAAGATTATCGCTACGCTGTACCGCTTTGGAAAATTGATAACCTACAGCCGTGATCCCAACAGTAAGTTTCCGACCCTTGTAGCTCACGTTGCCGCCATAAATGGCTTCAGCAATGGACTGTCGGTCCTGTAATTCTCCGGGAGTTCGGTGAAATCCACTACTGAAAATGGAACTGACGGTCTCTTCCTGCTCGGTAAGTGTATCTGTAGTGGCCGTAATGTTGCCATCGATCAGTTTGTAAGATCCGAAAGCCGTCACTTCAAATTTCCCAAACTGAAGCGTTGCTCCGCCACCACGCAGGAAACGGTTCTCGTCAACCGAAGTGTAAGGTCTCAATCCTTGAGCGTTGCGTTTTATGCTCACTCCATCCGATGATTTTCCGAATGCCAGTCCACTCCAAAAGGTTAATCCTTGTCCGAACTGAGCCTGAAAGTCACCGATGCCGGCCGCTTTTACCACACCAAGATTCCTTACGAACAGGTGTCCGCTGTAGAAGTCAAAGCCTTGTTTCATGCTGCCTTTGAAGAATTCTTCGCCTGCATCCTTCTCCATGGTCAATCCCCAACTCACCTTGTTGGAATAGGTGAAGCGATAGCGCGCCCAGTATTTTTGTGGCGAACCTAGGTATCTACTGTTCGGACTTTGCTCCAGCAGACTGTCTTCTATTGGTGTATAACCTTCCTGTTGCTCAATTACCTGCTGATAGCGCATGACCAGTTCGTGCGTGCCTTCTTTCAGCATTTCTTTGAACGAGAAGGTGAACGCGTCTGGATCATCAGAAACCTTGATGAATGGCTCCAACTGCCTGATCAGCGGAATAGTAAAGCCATTCACTGCCTGTAACTCATAGATGTTCAGAAGTTTGCCGTTGGCATCGATGTGATTCAGCAGGTTGGCAATGGCAATATCATCCAGCATTGGGAGCTGCGCCAGATCGTTGGGGGTGGTTGAATTGATGTTGATCGGATGCTCTGAGAAGTAGAGCAATTCATCAAGCAGGGTGTTGTAATCTATGTTCTCATCGCCTTCGCCAAGCTGTTCTGCAATGGTCTCAATTCTTCGTTGGATCAGTTGTTCCTGGTCGGCCTCTTCCACTTGGCCAAAGGCAAAAATGCTCCCGAAAAGGAGCACTGAAAAGAGACCGTTTCTAAGCACGGACCTCACTTCTTTTTGAAAACGTTAAAACGATAGGCTAATGATGCCTTTGGCGAAAATCCAAGAACAGGATGAACCGATCCGGCAATGTCGAAATGCAGGAACTTCAATCGTAGTCCCAGCCCAAAATCAGCATGGAATGGCGCTGTTCCCACTCCAACGCGAATAGCCACTATTTCCGCGGGGAAATATTCCACCCCGGCTTTGAAAACGGCTGGTAATTCAAGGTCTTTTTCGGCCTCAATGGCTATCCTGACCTTCTTGGAGAAGTCGTATTGTGCACCCAAACGGAAATTCATGGGAACGCGTTCGTCAAACCCATCGGCCAGTTTGGTGCGGGTCAGGTTAAAAGCGTGAAAACCGATGCGGAGTTTTGGGGTGACCTGCGAAAGAAGTCCAAGCTCGGCAATAAAACTGTGCTTGGTTCCGTAATTCTCTGCCAAGGTGGTATTCAGATAACTCAACTGAAGCCCTACGGAAAGGAATTTCCATAGGCGCTTACCGTAAGCAAATCCATAGCGACTTTGATTGAAAAGTTTGTTTCCGAAACGAGCATAACTGATACCGAAAACCCCAGCTTTTGGCGTTGGGAGCACAGCCGTTGCTCCCTGTAAATTCAGGTTGGAGATGAGGAAACGGTTCTCGTAGTAAGCAGCAACTCCTGCTTGCTCTAAACCTACCATTGCAGCTTGGTTGTGATGAATGGCCCACAGATCGGTAAGGCAAACACTGGCATTGGCCATTCCAGCAGAGCGTGCACCAATGGGGAAGTCGCTGGTCTGCGAAAACCCATTGAGCGAAACGACAAGTAGAATTAGAAGTAACAGGTGTTTCATCAGCAACTTGACCTTGCCGAATTTACAACTAATGATTTACGATGGAGGTTAAAGTTGGGTTAAGCGGAATATCCTTCCACTTCATCTTTGCTTTCCATTACCTTGTCCTTCAAACCCTCTTTGAAATCGGCAATTCGTTTGAGAACAGCTTTGTCTGAAGCACCGATGATCTGAGCCGCAAGAATACCAGCGTTTTTCGCAGCATTCAGGGCCACAGTGGCAACCGGGACACCATTCGGCATTTGAAGAATTGAAAGGATGCTGTCCCAACCATCAATGGAGTTGGAGCTTTTTACAGGAACACCG
>JBJOHR010000192.1:0-4477 GCA_046047575.1 Bacteroidota bacterium
GAGCGAGTTGCCACGCTCACTTCCATCATGTCAACCGCTTGGGCGGACGACCCCGAAATGCCGGCTATCGACCTGAATGTGTTCAAGAATATCGGCATCAACACCATCAAATACGGACTGAGCGGAGATTTGGAAGATGCTGTGAAATTGCGCATCGCCATTCGCGAATTGTTGATGGGAAGGGAGAAATACGATCTGGACATCGAAAGCATTGCCCAACTGACCCGATACAACATTGAAAGGCGGAACGGCTACAATCAAAAGTCGGGGCGCGAGCAGACCGAGGCCATCAAAATCTCTGGTTCGCGCATCGAAAAGCTTCGGACTTTGAATATTCCAACGCTGGTGGTGCATGGTAAATCCGACCCGCTCATTCCATTCGAACATGGCGTGAAGACCGCTGAACTGGTCCCAAATGCCGAAACACTTTGGGTTGAGGGAATGGGACATACGCTGCCCAAAATGTATTCAGACACTATTGTCTTACGCACGCTATCAATGATTCAGGAATTCTAACGTGAGTGAAGATTTCGTCCGTCAGTGACAATCATGTTAGGGTTATGAGAGTAGATTTGGGCATGAAGAAATTCCTGCCTACGCTTTTGGTTCTGGCTCTGTGCTCCAGTGTTTTTGCCCAGAACATGTTACGTCCATCTCAGCATGACATTTCCATTGCACCGCAATGGGCGCAAATGATGTATGCTGAAAATCCGAATATTTTTGAAGTGGACCGAGCGTTCCGTGCCTATTTCCGCGAACATGCTTTTGAGAAATCGTACCACACACAATACTACAAACGTTGGAGGCGAGCAGTAGATCGATTCGTAAACGTGAATGGCTTTGCTGAATTGCCATCTGAGCAGGATGCGCTGCGCGAACGGGAAGACATGCAGATGAATGCTGGCACAGGCCGTGCTGGAAACTGGTCGTTGGTGGGGCCGCTGATCGCTTACAATACGGGGGGAAATCCAGTGTCTGTTCAGTCCAATATTTACAGCATCGATCAAGCACCCTCGAACGCAAACGTACTTTATTGTGGTTCGGAAACGGGCGAATGTTACCGAAGTGCAGATGGCGGTAACTCGTGGAACAACGTAAGTCTGAATGACCCCTTGGACGGTGCCGTTCGCTCCATCGACATTCACCCCACCGACCCGAATACGGTGTACATCGGTTCGGGCAGTCGGGTTTACAAATCCACAGACGGTGGTGGCACTTGGACCGAGGTCTTGTATGAATGGCAGCTCAATCCGAATGAGATCCTCATCAATCCGTCCAACCCGAATATTGTGATGGTGGCAGCCAATTCGGGCGTTTTCAGAACCACAAATGGCGGAACAAATTGGTCAGAACTTTACAATGAAAGCGGTTGGGATCTGAAAACGAATACGGCCAATTCCAACACGGTTTATCTGTTTAAACACAGCAATGCACTGGATATCTGCCAGTTCTTGCGTTCAACCGATGCAGGTGCAACCTTCACTGTTCAGTCTTCGGGTTGGTTCTCTTCTAGCGATCCCGACAGGAACGATGGCGGTGCGCGATTGGCGGTGACGAATGCCGATCCGAACCGCATTTACGCCTACCTGATCGGGGAGGCCAAGGCTGGCGACACGGGTTATATCGGTGTTTGGAAAAGTACGGATGGCGGTTCCACTTGGACGCTTCCGAACGGTCCTGCGGGCGGCCCTTACGATGCAAATCACATGAACTTGGCCATTGGCACCGTGAACTGGCAATATCACCAAGGCTATTACAATTGTGCGTTGATGGCTTCGAACACTAACCCTGATCAGATTCGTTTGGGCGGATTGAATCTGTATGGTTCGGATGATGGTGGAGCCACCTTCTACGCGTTGGCCGGTTATGTGGGCGGACCCTACAGCATGCATGTGGACATGCAGGATTTCCGCGCCATTGGAAATACCACATGGATCACCTGCGATGGCGGAATTTACCGTTCGCCCGATTTCTTCACGTCCGCCAATTTTGAATCGAGAATGTACGGCATTCACAGTTCGGATTATTGGGGTTTTGGTTCGGGATGGAATGAGGATGTGCTGATCGGTGGACTGTATCACAACGGAAATCTATCTTTTCACGAGAATTACGGCTACGGAAACTTCCTGCAATTGGGTGGTGGAGAGCCCGCAAGCGGATACGTCAATCAAGGCGAGAATCGCAGGGTCTATTCTTCCGACATCAACGGAAAGATCATGCCTGAAAACATTGGCGACCCCGTTCAGAATGTCGGTTTCGGGATTGATCCGAACGAGCGTTATTGGGCTGCTGAAAGCACCGAATTGGAGTTCGATCCGCGTTGCTATTCCATTGCTTACACGGGCAAGGATCACCAGTTGTGGAGAACGGACGACAAAGGCACAACCTTCACGCTTTTCAAGGAATTCGGCTCGGACACAGAGAACCGCATCACCTACATCGAGCAATCGTGGTCGAACCCTGACGTGATGTATGTCTGCCAGCAGAACGTGAATCCATCATCCAGCGGAACGCTTTGGAAGACGACCGATGGCGGACAGAATTGGAGCACCATTGCGCTTCCTTCGGTGAGCAACAGCCGAAAAATGCTCATTCAGGTCGACCCGACCGATCACCAGAAAATTTGGATCGCATTTGAAAGCAGCAGCAACGGACAGCGTGTCTATAAGTCGGTAAACGGTGGCGCGAACTGGACAAACCTCACCACATCAACCCTTAACGGCCAAGCCCCGCATTCGTTGAATTTGATCGGTGGAACGGATGGTGGCATCTACCTCGCCACCAATCACACCATTTTCTACCGCAACAATTCCATGAACGACTGGGTTGATTTCGGAGATGGATTGCCCGTTGACCTCAACACCTGCATCGCGCGTCCATTCTACCGTGATGGGAAAATGCGCATCGCCTCTTACGGAAAGGGAATTTGGGAAAGCGCATTGCAAGAACAACAGGATGCTCCAATTGCGCAGATCATGGTCGATAAATTGCAGATCACGCAGCATTGCGAACAGGACACCTTCTATTATGTGGATCATTCCATGCTGAACCACACCAACGCTACGTGGGAATGGACCTTCCAAGGTGGAAATCCTTCGACCGGAAATTCATGGAACGAAAAAGTGACCTATGCGAACAGCGGCACATTCCTCACTATTCTGAAAGTGACCGATGGCGATGGCGACTTCGACATCGATTCGCTCTACATCACCATCGATGCCTATCAGCCTCTTTCAACCTTGAGCGAAAACTTTGAGACCGTTTTCCCTCCTGCCGGATTCGAGATCAAGAATTCGGATGAGAATATTACGTGGGAATTGAAAGATGATGTGGGCGGCTACGGGAACAGTTCGCAGTGCATGTTCATCCGCGGATACGATTATACCGCTGTTGGGCAAGATGATGACGCTGTTGTGAGCATTGACATGACCTACTTGCAAGATGCTTGGCTCATTTTCGATGTGGCCTATGCTCGTTGGGGAGGCGGTTATTCCGACAGTTTGGAGGTCCTTGTCTCTACCGATTGTGGGCAGAATTACCAAAGTCTGTACTTCAAAGGAGGAACCGACCTTGCCACCTCTCCCGACTTTCAGGACGGATGGTTCATTCCCAGCTCATCGCAGTGGAGAACAGACAGCGTGGACCTGAGCGCTTACATGGGCAATTCGGACGTGCTGATCACCTTCCGCCATCATTGTGGGTGGGGACAGAACACCTACATCGACAACATCAACCTTTCGGCCCTGAATGTGGTGGCGGTGGAAGATGCGGAAGCGAAAAAGACCCTTTCCATTTATCCGAACCCTGTGGCGCAGAACGGGGTGCTTCATCTTTATTCCAATGTGAACGAGATGATCGATGTGGAGATCTATTCGTCAGAAGGAAAGCGGGTTTATCGAAGCAGGCACAGTCCGGTCTCAACCATTTCCGTCTCCGGTCTTGCTTCTGGAGTTTACGTGAGTGTGCTCCGATCAAGCACCTTGATCAAAAAAGAGGTGTTGGTAGTTCAATAGAACCGCCTCCACTGGCGCACGGTTGCGTTGGCTCGAACGAGTCTTTGACGCGTTCATAATTCATAGCAGCAACAGGCTACGCGTTGCAAACACGCGGCAGCGGGACAACTTTGATCTTTCTGATCACCACCGTAAGATCCACAGCTCCGCTTGACCGGAGCAGGTCATCACCGTAATTCTTACAGCACTGATCGACCGGAATAAATTGCCACCGTAGATCTTACAGCACTATTGGACTGGAGTAAACCACCGTTTTATTTTATACGGCATCATTCAACCGGAATAAATTGCCACCGTAAGTCTTACGGCACTATTGGACTGGAATAAACCACCGTTTTATTTTATACGGCATCGTTTCATTCCAATAAACTACCGTCTTATTTTATACGGCATCATTTTACTGGAATGGAATCCTTTATTGGCGCGGGTTTCAGAAGGTTTTGGTGTGGTATGATGTTGAAGTC
>JBJOHR010000193.1:0-3608 GCA_046047575.1 Bacteroidota bacterium
CCGCAACGGAAAAGCAGGGCCGATAATGATGCATTTGCAGTTCTCGCCCAAATCAATCTAGGCTTTCAGCGATCTGGTAATTGTTCCGATCGTGCGAAGATCTTGAGATCATTTCGGCTAAGAACCCAGCCGTGAACAGCTGTGTACCTATGATCATTGCCAGAATGGCCAAGTAAAACAAGGGCTGATCGGTCACTTCGCGTACTTTGGACTGATTGGCAATGGCAATGACCTTATCAAAAATGAGCCATGCACTCACTCCTCCGCCTAACAAGAACATGAAGGTGCCAAAGACCCCGAAAAAATGCATGGGTCGCTTGCCAAATCGGCTCATGAAGGTGATGACCAACAGGTCTAACGGACCATTTATGAAGCGCTCTATTCCGAACTTGGTAACCCCGAACTTGCGTTCCTGGTGCTGTACTACTTTTTCTCCGATCTTGTTAAAGCCAGCCCATTTGGCTATAACAGGAATGTAACGATGCATCTCGCCATACACTTCAATGCTTTTTACCACGTCCAGCCTGTATGCCTTCAAGCCGCAATTGAAATCGTGGAGCATGATACCCGACATACGCCTTGCCGCCCAATTGTAAAGCTTGGTAGGAATGGTTTTGGTGATCGGGTCATAGCGTTTCTTCTTCCATCCGGATACCAGGTCAAAGCCTTCTTGGGTGATCATTCGGACGAATTCGGGCACTTCCTCTGGGCTGTCCTGCAGGTCGGCATCCATGGTTATGACAACATCTCCCTTGGCGGCATCGAAGCCCCGATTGAGACCAGCGGATTTTCCATAATTCCTTCTGAAGCGGAGCGCTCGTATCTGCACATATTCCTTCTTAAGCTGCTCAATCACTTGCCACGAACCATCTGTGCTACCATCATCCACATATACGATCTCATAAGGAAGTTCATGCTTCTGCATGACCTCATTTATCCACCTGGTAAGTTCAGGTAGCGATTCGTGCTCGTTGTAAAGAGGAATTACGATGGATACCAGCACAGGCTTTTATTTGAAATTGGCTTCAAAGGATGTGTCTTCCTTTTTGAATACGGCACTGGCAATGAGTCCGATGATCAATCCTTCAATGATCTGTGCCACAAGGGCAAAGAACGCCAGCACACCTGGTGTAAACATCTTCTCGTAAATGCCCATAACCATTTCTATCTGGTCGTCAGGGGTATTCGAATTGTACATCTGATCCTCTATCTGAATCAGGATGCGTTGGATCTTGTCTGCATCTATGAAGCTGAGGTCAACGAAGGTGTAGAAAGCCATGATCACCCCGGCAAAGATGGAGACCCAAGCAGCAACTGCCACGCCCTCTCCATAGCTTAGAAAACCTCCATTGGATTCTTTCTTCTTTACAATGGCAAAACATAGCACCGCAATAATGATCAAGTGCGAAATGGATGTGAACATCGATTCGCTTTGGCCAACCAGAAAAAGGATGATGGAGAAGACAACCAGCGATAGGCCTAGGATTGCTCCCCAATTCATGTAGTGTTTCATGAGCATGCGGTTTGTGGTCGTTGGCAAATATAACTGAATGCTACGTGAGGCATTGCACCGTTCACATTTGTTTGCAACCACCGGATTGGGCTTGTTCCACAAAAGAATGCTACTACCTTTGCGGTGGGGTAAGTCCTGTGCGACCAGCTCCTACTGAATCCCCCAGGACAGGAATGTAGCAAGGGTAGGTGGTTGTAGCGGTGCGACATAGATCGCTTACCCCTTTTTTGTGCACAATAGTCAGCTAAGTGCTAGGCGAAATACATAAGAATTAAGTTTAGCTTGGCATTCAACCTACAGCCTACGACTCGTACCTCTTTCAAAACCTGTTCATTTCTTTTCGGGACTGAACTTGACCACCTGCAACTGCGTGCCCAACTTTGCTGCAAACATTTTAGCCATGAAATTCTTTATCGACACAGCCAACCTAGACCAGATCAGAGAAGCACAGGACCTTGGGGTTCTTGACGGAGTTACCACCAACCCATCGTTGATGGCCAAGGAGGGAATTCATGGCGATGCCCGGGTAAAGCAACATTACATCGATATCTGCAACATAGTGGATGGCGATGTGAGTGCGGAAGTGATCTCCACAGACTTTGCCGGTATGATCAAAGAAGGAGAGGCATTGGCCAAATTACATCCGCAGATAGTGGTTAAGGTGCCCATGATAAAAGACGGCATCAAGGCCATCAAATATTTCTCCGACAAAGGAATCCGCACCAATTGCACCCTGGTTTTCAGTGCCGGACAGGCATTGCTTGCCGCTAAGGCCGGTGCCACTTATGTTTCCCCTTTCTTAGGAAGATTGGACGACAATAGCACAGATGGCATGGAACTCATTGCGCAGATCCGATTGATCTACGACAACTACATGTTCGATACACAGATATTGGCTGCCAGTATCCGCCACACCATGCATATAGTTCGTTGTGCCGAAGAAGGTGCCGATGTGGCCACTTGCCCGCTGAGTGCCATTCTCGGATTACTGAACCATCCGTTGACCGACATTGGACTTGCCAAGTTCCTGGCCGATTTCCAAGCCAACAAATAAACCACCATGCTGATCCGCATCTACGAAGAGAATCCAAATCCGAAGGCCATTCAGCAAGTGGTGGATTGTCTCAAAGATGGAGGCGTTATAATCTACCCAACCGATACGGTCTATGGAATCGGCTGCGACATTCACAACCGCAAAGCTGTGGAACGCATCTGCCAGATCAGGCGCATCAAACCTGAAAAGGCTCAGTTCTCGTTTATTTGCCACGACCTGAGCCATATCTCTGATTTCTGCACCGGCATTGACAATTCTACTTTCAAGCTCATGAAGCGACTGCTTCCTGGCCCGTACACCTTCATTCTCAACGCCACCAATCAGGTACCCAAACTGTTTCAGAGTAAGAAACGAACGGTCGGTATCAGAATCCCGAACCATTCCATTCCGTTGGAAATTGTTCGGCAACTGGGCAATCCCATCATGACCGCATCTGTGCAAGATGATGGCGATATGATAGAATACACCACCGACCCAAGCCTTATCTACGAACGGTTTGGTGATCAAGTTGATATGGTGATCGATGGCGGTTATGGCGGGTTTGAAGGCTCTACGGTGCTGAACTGTGCCGATGGCGAAGTAGAAGTTGTGCGCGAGGGCAAAGGCCCTATTGATGACCTGTAAATCGGTCGTTCACCGATTCATCTTGCCCTACCCGAAATTGGTCAGACAGGTATTTCCACCAGTCTAAAAAACGTATCCAAACCGGATTCTGGCAGTATTACTCTTTGAACAGAACAGGGTAATGCGGAAGAATCTCATCATAGTATCATTGATCCTTGCAGCCGCTAGCGGGTCTGCCCAGGAGGTGATCTTTGACGATCCGCATCAAGCAAATGCTGCCATTTACCTGAAGACGGTTGACGGGGAAGAGATGCCTGTGGACGGTGAGGGCAACCCGCTTTTCCTTCACGAGGTTTATCGCATGTCGCACGCGGAGATAATGGCCAATGGCTGGGGCTCTAGCGTTTCAAAACCCGACCAATACAACGCGCGAAACGATGGCCCTGCCTTCAACCTCACCTATCTCGACCAGGTGAA
>JBJOHR010000194.1:0-7014 GCA_046047575.1 Bacteroidota bacterium
TGAGCGGTCTCGATACGTTGGCGTAGTTTTGGCGTTGAAGAACAAACATGCTGCGCTACGTTACATCATTTTTCCTTTTCGCTTTTTCTCTTTCAGCCTTGGCGCAAGACATGCCCGAAATTGAAAACTTCGGCAAGAACCCAGGCAATCTGAGGCTGTTCGTTCATGTTCCGAAAGAGTTGCCTGAAGGAAATGTGCCGTTGGTGGTTGTGCTTCACGGATGCAATCAGGATGCGCATGGCATGATGCGGCTGAGTGGCTGGAACAAACTGGCAGATGAGAATGGGTTCATCATCGCGTATCCCGAACAGAAAGGCACCAATAACATGAACCGTTGCTTCAACTGGTTCTATGGCAAAGACACGGAATTGGATAAGGGCGAAGTGGCATCCATTCATCAGGTGGTGGAGTACATGAAGAAGAATTATCCGGTAGACGGCAAGCACGTCTGCATCACAGGTGTTTCTGCTGGAGCGGCCATGGCAGTAACGGCTGCTGCGTTGTACCCGGGCGATTATTCGGCAGTGGCTTCGTATGCTGGTGGTCCGTTCGGTTCGGGAAATATTGTTTCAGGTGTCGGAAGCATGTTCGGTTGGGTGGATAGAAAGCCGTGGGAATGGGCGAGAAGGGTGCGCGAAGCCAATGATGGTTACCGTGGCGAATACCCGAAAATGGTCATCCTGCAAGGAACGGACGACCCGGTAGTCAACCCGATGAACGCCAACGAGATCATGGAACAGTGGACGGGTCTGCACGAGATCGACCGTGATTCTGTTTCCGTTCAGGAGAACTTTCAAGAGAACCCGAAAGTGACCCGAAGTTCCTGGTCAGAAGGTGAGAAGAAGGAGTTGGTGGTGCTGTACGAATTCAAAGGTCTCGGACATGTGTTGGCCGTGGATGTCGGAAACGAAATAGATCGAGGCGGCAACGATGGTCTATTCTCGGTGGACATCGGTTTCCATTCCACCTATTGGATTGCGAAGGAGTTCGCATTGGTCAAGGAATAGGATAACTTCGGCAACAAGTTTTTGAACATGGAAAACAAGCGTATTGTGATCATCGGCTGTGGCAATTTGGGACTGACCATTGCCCACGGCCTTCTGGATGATGGATTTGAAGCGGCTGCACTGACCGCTACGAGACGGAACGTCACCCAACTCCGCGACCTTGCCGCAAAAGGGGTGAACGTAACCTCAGATAACCTCAGCGCGGTCAAAGGTTCGGACGTGGTGGTGCTGGCGGTAAAGCCGTATAACGTCAAACCCATTCTGAAAGAAATAAGCGGTGCTTTGGACGAAAACAAACACATTCTGGTCTGTCTCGCCACAGGGATCACATTAGCCGAATTGGCCGAATGGAGCGGGAAAACCCTTCCGACCTTCCGCGCCATGCCCAACACAGCTGCCGATGTCAACGAAAGTATGACCATGATCTGCGACAATGGCACCACCGCTGAACAGCGGAATGCCATTACGACCCTGTTCGACAAGATCGGCTCCACGCTCTACATCGATGAAAGCCTGATGGAAGCGGCCACCATCCTTGGTGCTTGCGGCATTGCCTATGTGCTACGCTTTATGCGTGCTATGATTCAGGGAGGGATAGAGGTGGGGTTTGATGCCAAGACGGCCACAGCGATTGTCAGCCAGACCATGAAAGGCGCCTCCGAACTCATTATTCAGAACGGTTCGCACCCTGAAAGTGAAATTGATAAAGTGACAACTCCCAAAGGCTGCACCATTACAGGTTTGAACGAAATGGAACACGCGGGTTTCAGCTCGGCTTTGATAAAGGGCATCGTGGCCAGTTACAAGAAGATTGAAAAGAATTAGCGAATTCGGGCAATGAGCGAATGATCATTACCCTCATCACCCCATTGCACTAATTACTTGGATTCTGATCAGTGGTTCGTGGTCTTAGATTCAGCCCACTCTGTAAATCGGAAAAACTCAAATGCCTGCGTTTCTTTCTGTTCTGCTTTCAATTTGTTGAGTTCGGCTAAAAGTTCCGAAGTATTCTTGGTGTGTTCCTCTGCGCTGTTCTGTTCCTTCAACAGGAAGGATCTTATTGTTGCTCTCACCAACGGGAAATCGCCCATGGCGTTTTTCGTTTCAGCATGGTTTAGCACCTTATGGAGAAGGTCGAACTTGTTCTGTTCGTAATAAATGATCAGTCGGTAATCTTCCGCAACATCCAGACTTTTCGGCAGCGCGTGTCTGTTCTCGTGGTTCAGATAAAGGTTGATCCACTTCAGCGCTTTACGGTGATTGCCAGAATAGAAGGCATATACAGAGCAAAGGGTGTAAATGAACATGAGAAAAGCCTGATTCATGCTTCCCGAAGTGCCTTCGAGTTTGGTTTCCACCAGTTCAAGAATCCGTTTATGCTCGTTCTTTCTGGTGCTTATGTGGTAGTTGAGCAAATTGCTGAGATACGTTTCTGCGAGTATCAGTTCGGTAGATCGGTCTCTGGGTTGTTCCTTTTCCAAAAGATCCAGTACCCGCTTTATCTCATCAAATTGTCCTGCACGCAAACAGCGCATCATGTAATTGTTGGCACTGCCGATCATCAGTCGGCCCCGCTCTTTCAGTATGTCCTTTTGTTGATGGCAGAGTTCGAAAACTTTCCGGCTCATCAAAAGCCCGTTTTCGTGGTCTCTCACAATGCTGTAGTACTGCGATCGGATGTTGTATGCCGTTAGCTGCGCGAAGAATCCTGAATCTTCCTTCACATCTTTCATGGCCTGTGATTCGAGGGCCGTATTCAGCTCACCGATCATTTCATCCGTAATGTTGGCAGCTTTCGAAATGGTCTGCTGGAACTGATATTGTATGAATCGCAACCGTGCCAGCAGTTCAATTTCCTTGGCCGTGCGGAGGTTCTGCTCCAGCACATATTCCATGGTGAGCTCCGAGCTTCTGAGTTTGCTGTTGGAGGCCAGAATGGCCCTGAGGTGCCAATAGACCAACTGTAAACGCACAAAATCCTGATGTTGCTGCGCAAGGTCTTCTGCCTTTAGGAATAGCGATATTGCCTGTTGCGCCAGTCCACGTTTACGCAAGGCATCGCCCTGTTGTACCAGTCTGTCAATTTGAGCTGAATCGGAATTTCGGGCGTGGTAAGAAATAAGGCAGTCGAGGATGGAATGGTAGAGATAGGCAGTGGTTACCGAACGGTTTTCGCCCTTTCCGATGGGCAGTTCCTTGCCTTTGTCAATGGCATCGAACAGCTTGATGAACTGCTTGTTCGCAGCATCTCCGTTCTTGGAAGCATTCACTTTGAAATACCGCTTTTCGGCACGCGTCATGGTGCTGATGAGGCTTTCGATATTGGCTTTGGATGACACGTTTGAAATATATCTATTTCGCAATATACAGGAACAAATATTCAATTATTATTCGTTAGAAAACGTAAGTTGCTTATACTTCGGTTTGTGCAGGGTCAGCGGTAGACCTACCTTCGAACCAGCACAAAACCAATCACATGAAAAAACTTGTACTCTCTCTATTTGCTACCGGAGTTGGAACTACGCTTTTTGCGCAGTCCATCTGCTTCGATCCCAATTCTGATGTGCGTTATGCGGCCGGTGACGGGCCTTACGCAGTGGCTGTTGCCGACTTCAACGAAGATCAGCACCAAGATGGCGTGGCCGTCAACTATTTGGGCGGCAGTGTTTCCATCTATTTGGGAAATGGCGATGGTACGCTTCAGCAGCAGTTGGTGATCGACAACTTGAACGGTTCTGCGGAAGATGTGAAGGTGGGCGATTTCAATAGCGACCAGCATGTTGACATCTTGGTGTGCTTGCGAGGTACAAGCGATAACCTGACCTTCATTCCAGGAAATGGAGATGGAACCTTCGGAACGGCTGCAACCTACGCCTTGGGTCTAAATCCCAGTTTGGACCGCGAGATCGAACTGGCCGATGTGGATGGTGACAACCTGATCGATGTGATGTACGCCATTCAGCAAGACAGTGCCGTTTACGCACTGAAGTCAATGGGCAACGGAACCTTCACCGTGCTTGATTCACTGACCGACATCCCCAGTAAGATAAATGACATTGCCATGGGCGACATCAATGGAGATACGTACCCTGACATGGCAATTACCTATGCAACCAATTCAACAACCGTTTCTTATTACTTCGGAAATGGCGATGGAAGTTTCGGTGCTGAGAACACCGTCAGTATGGCGCTTGCTGGGGCACTCTCTAACTGCATGCTCGTCCAACTCAATGGCGACAGTTACTTCGATCTGGTGACAGAAACCTTTAATCGCATGTACATCTGGACTGGCGATGCACAGGGCAACCTCACTTTACAGACCCAAACCAATATAGTGGCGCAGCCTGATATGATCTTCGTGGGAAACGTGGATAACACGGGTTTTCAGGACATAGCTTGGGTGATCTCCAGTTCCGGTAGCGTGAACAGTCTTCTGAACACAACGGTTTTAGGCGCCACCTTGGCTACGCGCAGCACGGCTTTCGGTGCGCCCCGAAGTGGAGCGTTAGCAGATTTTGATGAGGATGGACTGGACGATATGTTCGTTGCCTGCTACAACGAGGATTACATTTCGTTGCTCAAGGGAAATGGAGATGGCACGTTCGGACCAATTGAACTCCGTACCGATGGATTTTCGAGAGGATTGGTAGCAGAAGACCTGGACGGTGATAATCACAAGGACCTTCTTACTGCGGCTTCAAGCCCAGGTTATCAGTTGAGTTTTATGAAAGGAAACGGTGATGGCAGTTTTCAACCCACCGTTCATTTCCCGACCAGCGGTGGAGCTTCCGATATCAAAGCCATAGATGTGGATGGCGACCTTGACCTTGACGTGGCCATTGCCACAATTGGCGGGCAGCTACTGATCCTTCATAATGACGGTTCAGGAAACTTTTCTGATGAGGACGTCTATACCACGGTTTTAGGCGGTGGCGACCGTTGGCTCACCGTAGGTTACTTCAATAACGATCAGTTGCCCGATCTGGCCCTATGCCACGCAACTGCAGATGTGTTCTATGTTTTCATGAATACAGGGAACGATTCCTTTGCCGGACCGTTCAATTTCAGCACGGGATCCTATCCGAGCGGAATTGCCTCGGATGACTTCAACGGGGACGGTTTTGGCGATATAGTGGTGGCAAACGATCAATCCAACAACATTTCCGTACGAATCAATAACCAAACGAACGGATTCCTTGCGGCTGTAGACTATTCCACACCGGCCAATCCGCGTTCCATCACGATCACCGATTTCGATGGAGATCAGGAATTGGACATCGTGGTGGTTAACAACGGTGCTTCGAGTATTTCGTTTCTGGCAGGCAATGGCGATGGAACCTTCCAAGCTGCACAGAACACGTTCCTCGGAACGGGCACCATTCCAGGGCAGGTCACGTGGGGCTTCATCAACGGAGACAGCGAAAAAGATCTGCTCATCAGTTACCCGCTTGAGAATAAGGTGGCGCTGCTTACGGGTAATGGGGATGGCACGTTCAATAGTCCGCAGACCTTCTCAACGGACAACTATCCCGAATTCATTGCCCTTGGCGATTTCAACGAGGACAACGCCATGGATATTTCGGCTCTCAATTTCAACACGCAGAATGTGTCGGTCATTCTCAACAGTTCCGCTTTCATTGAAGCCTCAGGCACTACCCAATTGTGCGAGGGCCAAAGCGTGACCCTTTCGGCCACTGGCGGGTTCTCGTATCTATGGAGCACAGGCGAAACCACGCCATCGATCGTTGTGGATGAATCTGGTAATTACACGGTCATCATCACCAACCAAGTAGGCGATTGCGACATCATTCCAGCAGGAGTGGAGGTAACCGTGAACTTGGCTCCGAACGTCAATCTCAACCCTGTTTTTCAGGCAGATCTGTGCATCACAGACGATGAAGTGGCGTTGGTTGGAGGAAGTCCACAGGGTGGAGATTACAGCGGACCTAATGTTGTCAATGGCATCTTCAATCCATCGGCCGCAGGCATCGGGCAGCACATGTTGTACTACACGTTTACCGACCCTGCCCAGTGTTTCACGCTGACGGATTCGGCCACTTATACGGTGCATCCAGATGCGCACGCGTTCAATAATTTCCCATTCGAGACCATCTGTGTTGGTGCCGATCCAATTCCGTTGGCGCAATACGGTTCTCCTTCAGGAGGCGAGTGGGTGCTTCTGTTTCAGAACCCAACGCAGATCATTGCTCAAGACCTTGGCGTGGGCACCTTCGCATTGGATTACGTGGTTGAGAACGAAGCCTGTTTGGATACTGCAACCGTAATGGTAGAAGTGATGGAGGCTGTTCCTGCCTCATTCACACTAAGCACAGACACGCTCTGCATGAACTATGGAACACTTGAACTGACCAGCGGCACACCAGCAGGTGGCTATTACCTCGGAACAGGCGTCAGCAACAACCAGTTCGACCCGATGGATGCAGGAGTAGGAACCTTTACATTGGCTTATGGCTACAATGACGGTGTGGGTTGTGCTGATACAGCTTATGCTGAAATGGAGGTGTTGGAAAGTCCTGAAGCCATACTGACCTCATCCTACTACTATTTCTGTATTGATGATTTCATTGAATTTGCACAGCTAACCGGTCAGCCGGCAGGTGGTACTTACTTCGGCCCCGGTGTAATTGGAAACGAATTCGATCCGGCAGAAGCCAATGAGGGAACACATGAGATAGGCTATGTCTACGAAAATTCTGAGGGTTGTTCGGATACGGCTTTCATAGAAATCGAGGTGGATCTATGTCCTGGAATTATGGAAATAGACCACAACGCCATGCAGGTCTATCCAAACCCTGTGAAGGATGTCTTCACCGTCAACTTCCGCGATGCTTCTGTAAATGGAACGTTGGAGGTTCGCGATATTTTAGGCAGACTGGTGTATCAGGAAGCGGTCAATGGGAATTCATCTGTCAGAATGGAGGTCAGGTGGCCAGCAGGTAACTACCAGCTCATGCTTATTACTGAGCAGTTTATCGGTGTGGAGCGC
>JBJOHR010000195.1:0-11372 GCA_046047575.1 Bacteroidota bacterium
GCTGATGTTTTCGTGTTTGGCGATTTCATTGAGCAATGCTGTGAAAATGCGATCTTTTGTCGACCTACGGCTTTTATAATCAACGATGTAGCGGAGCGTAAAGGTGATCCAATTCTGATCGAACCGAAGCGATACAGTTGGTAGGACATTGGCCTGCTCCACTCGGAATTTGTAGGCAAGTTTTTTCCATTCTGCCTCGCTGCGCACTGCGTAATCCTTGCATATCTCGTTCACCACATCGGTAAATACCTTTCTGGCCAACTCGTGGTCGCTTTCCGTACGGATTGGCACTTCTATCTCATCCCACAGAAATGGGTATTCTGCCGAATAATTATGGATCCTTTCTTTGAAAACGTAGCTATTTGCAAGTGTAATGATCCGTCCGTTGTACTGATCACCCTTTACCCAATCGCCCATTTCCATGATGGTGGTACGCATCACACCAATGTCAATAATATCGCCTTTGGCATCGCCAATTTTAACTCGCTGCCCAACACTTGGTGTTCCCGATAGAATGATGCTCAGCCAACCTGCAAAACTTACAATGACCTCCTGCAACGCGAACGTAACACCGGCTCCGGCAACTCCTAAAGCCACGCCAACCGTTCCCAATCTGTTGCCATAAACCAACAGAATTATCAGCATGATGAGAAGGTATCCGACAAGATTCACCGCCTTGCGTACCCGATATCGATGGTCCGTGTTCTCGATCTTGGTACTGATAGTGCGTTTCAGAAGCGATGTGATGATAAAAACCACAAGAATGCCGATGCTGAGGTAGAGCAACCTGTCTACTGCCGGGTTTCCGACCCAACTACTTAGCGATTGGAAAATATCATTCATGTGTTCAGAATCGCCTAAGATAGCTGATACACAGGGCAAATACCAATTCTATTTACCCACCCGGTACACCTTGTCACCATATCCAAGGCGGTAACGGTTGCGAAGCTCATCACCAACCTCATTGGCCATATCAATACGCTCTGCTTTAAAACCAACAACTTCCAATTTTGCAGGGTAGTCCAAACCGTATAGGCGCACGTGGTCCTTCTGCCAATAATGCTTTACGCGATCTTCCTCTGATGTGATGTTCGGGTCTTCCAGCGTGGTTTCGCGCTTGTAATCAACCGGCACCTGAAAAATGCCGAAACCGCCCGGTTTCATCACTCGGTAGAGTTCGCTCATGGCTTTGCGGTCGTCTGCCACATGCTCCAAAACGTGATTACAGAAAATGACATCAAACGTGTTGTCTTCGAACGGCATTTCCTGAATATCGCACTTCACATCTGCCAAAGGCGAAAAGAGATCGGCCGTGGTAAGGTCGAGGTGTTTCATCTTTCTGAATCGACCGAGAAAGGGTTGCTCGGGCGCGATGTGAAGCATTTTTCGCGGCTTGGTGAAGAAATCTGTTCGTTCCTTCAGGTAAAGCCAAAGCACACGGTGCCTTTCAAGCGTGAGGCACTTCGGACACAGCACGTTTTCCCGCTTCGCGGAACCGTCATATCCGTAGGGAAGAAACTTGCGAAAATGCCCTTCGCAAACAGGGCATTCGTACTTGTTCCCACCATAAAAAACGGGAGAAAAGAAACTGAAAATGTAACTCAGACGAATGAGAACGGGACGCGGAATGGTTCTGAGCAGAAAGTGAAACAACCTTCGGGATTATGAATTAGAAATTATGAATTGACGGTCTGATAAAATGACTGTCTGTCGGCAAATGGATCTCTCAATCCCAACGCGTCATACACGTATTTGAATGTGGAAAGAATCTCAGGTTTTCCACCAACAATGGCCACATCATGTTCGAAGTGGGCGGATGCCTTTCCGTCTTGTGTTACAATGGTCCAGCCATCTTCCAGCTGTGCCACTTTCTCTGTTCCAAGATTGATCATGGGTTCAATGGCAAGCACCAATCCGTCTTTCATCTTCCTGCCTGTTCCGCGTCTACCATAATTCGGCAATTCAGGGTCTTCGTGCATGTTCTTGCCCAATCCGTGACCCACCAACTCGCGCACCACTCCATACCCGTGTTTCTCGGCATGATGCTGCACTGCGTAGCCCACATCTCCAATTCTGTTGCCGGAACGGATCTGCTCAATTCCAAGGTAAAGACTTTCTTCGGTGACCTTCAGCAATTGCTTCACCTCATCAGAGATCTCTCCAATCGCAAACGTGAAGGCATGATCGCCATAGTAACCGTTAAGAATGGCGCCACAGTCAACAGAAATAATGTCGCCTTCTTTTAAGGGTGTATTTGACGGAATGCCGTGTACAACCTGTTCGTTCACAGAGGTACAAAGCGTATTTGGGAAACCTCCGTAACCCAAAAATCCAGGAATGGCTCCCTGACTACGGATGTATTCTTCGGCCACTTTATCGAGTTCCAGCGGTGTTACTCCCGGACGAATGAGCTTGGCCACTTCGCCCAAGGTACGTGAAACCACCAAGGCACTTTGGCGCATCAGTTCAATCTGTTCTCTTGTCTTCAGTACGGCCATTACGCTCCAAACAATTTTCCGAACAAGCCTTTCTTTTCCGGCTTTACAACCTGCTGTCCCTGCTGTGCAGCTGCTTCCGGATGGATGATATTGAATATCTCTCCCCAACCTAAGAAACCACCCACGTTGCGGTCGTCAATGAACATATCGCAATCCAACTTGCGACTTGCAACATTCGGGTCGAACTGTTCCTCTGGAAAACTTCTGTTCACAGCGTAAAATTCAACTCCGTTCTGGCGGCAATATTCTACTGCTTCGTCCAAGGTTTTTCCGTGGCGGTAAGTCCAAAGAATAAGACGGTGACCACGTTTCTGTAATTCTTTGAGCGTGGCAAATGCAAAGGGCATTTCCTTGCCAATTGCCGGGTATTTGTGCTCTACTACGGTTCCATCAAAATCAACCGCTATCACCAGCGATTTACCCATCATCATATCCATGCCGCGAAGTTAGATATAATCTGTGCGAAGCACGTTCAGGTTCTCATCGAACTCATATAGCTTCGGCTTGCCTGTTGGAACTTCGGTTTTGAGAATTTCCTCTGGAGATAGATTCTCCAAGTGCATGATGAGGGCACGGAGACTGTTTCCGTGGGCGGCAATTACGATGGTTTTACCAGCTTTCAATTCTGGTTCAATTACAGCTTTGTAATAAGGCAGAACGCGGTCTGCCGTACCTTTCAAACTTTCACCTCCCGGAGGCGGAATATCGAAACTACGTCTCCAGATATGCACCTGTTCCTCTCCGAATTGGGCACGCGCCTCGTCCTTGTCCATGCCTTGTAGGTCTCCATACATGCGTTCGTTCAGGGCTTCGTTCTCTACCACTTTAAGGTCCGACTGACCTGTTACCTGAAGAATGTTCTGAAGTGTTTTCTGCGCACGCATCAAAGCCGAGGTAAAGCCCATGTCGAATTTGTATCCTTTCAACTTTTCGCCAGCTTCTTTTGCCTCCGCAACTCCTTTTGGAGCAAGGTCTACGTTGACCCAACCCGTGAAACGGTTCTGTGCATTCCATTCAGATTGTCCATGACGGACGATGACCAATTTTGCATAAGGTGCTCCCATGTTCAGTTATCGTATTCTAATTTGTAATTCGTTTCAATCTTCTTTTCGGCAATTCGCTTCAAATGTTCTTTCAGCGAACGCTGTCTGTGTTTATTCAACTTATCGATGATGGAAATGCCATTCACTTGGTCGATGCCGTGCAAAATCCATCGGGCTGCAAGGTCGGAAAAGACGGCTGTCTGCTGTGTAAATTCCTCATCAAGAAAACTGATCTCGATCTGTTTGGGCCGTTCAATGGAAACGGTTAAACGCGGAATACTCACGTCATCTTCCAACATGGAAACAAGCGGTGCTTTGGACGAAATGAGTTCAGGATTGATAAAAATCTGCTTGAATTCCGTTGGTTCGTGCCTCGCGAAATTCAAATCGACCACGAAAAATTGAACGTTCAAACCAAGATGTTTGGCCGAAACCAGCGGATGCTTGACCTTATTCTGAACTTCATGAAGTTGTGTCATCAATTCTGAAGCTTGGCTCTTATTGCCCAACTTCTGCCCAACCGACCGATATATTTCGTTTCCGTATGCCTGTATCAAACCGTTAAGCCACAGAATTCTTAATGAAATCGTACAGCAATCGTACGCCAACGCCCGTTCCGCCCTTTACACGGTAATCCACATCTGAGGTCATGAAAGAAGGCCCAGCAATGTCCAAGTGTATCCACGGATAATCGGTGAAATGATGCAGGAAAGTGGCTGCGGTGATGTTTCCGCCAGCAGCACCGCCAATGTTCTTAATATCTGCCACATCCGATTTGATTGCCGTGTGGAACTCGCGCCACATTGGGAATTCCATCAAACGTTCGTACACCTTCTCCCCGCTTTCCTTCAATTTGGTGGTATCGGTCTTATCGGCACACATGGCGATTCCAAAGTAATCTGTGATTCTAGCAGCGGCTCCTGTCAAAGTGGCCAGGTCGATTACCAATTCTGGATCATATTGTTTGGCGTAATGAAGCGCATCGGCCAAGATCAAACGGCCTTCAGCATCGGTATTGAGAACCTCCACCTTGGTGCCGCTCATCATGGTCAACACGTCATCAGCAACAGTTGCTTTCCCGTCAATTCGGTTGTCTGTTGCAGGAATTAGTCCAACCACGTAAACTGGAAGTTTATTGGCTGCAATGGCTGCTAATACCCCGCAAACCGCTGCGCCACCACCCATATCCGACTTCATTTGTGCCATTTGCACGGTCTTGATGTTGTAACCGCCTGTGTCGTAGGTCACGCCTTTTCCCACAAGTACGATCGGTTTTTTGTTCTTGGCGTTCTTAGGTTTCCACTCAAGGATATTGAACGTTGGCGGTTCTACTGAACCTTTGTTCACGCCTAGAAGTCCGCCCATTCTGAGCGCTTCAATTTTCTTCTTGTCGAGCACGGTCACATTAAATCCTGTGGCTTTACCCAACTGACTGATGCGCTTGCTCCATTCAGTAGCGGTCAGCGTTACTGGTGGCTCATTCACGAAATCGCGTGCGGCAAAGGTTCCCACGGCCACATCGTAAAGCTCTTTCAGATCATTCTCCGAAACACCATTTGCTTTTACACCCAAACGCTTCAAAGCATTCGGTTTATTGCCATCACCTGTTTTATAGGTCAAAAATTGATAGTTGGAAAGCACAATTCCTTCGATCACTGCAAGCGTATCTTCACGGTCAGCGGCTGAAACAATCGTGGCGCTCTCCGCCTTTTCTGCGTTCACAAACTTCCTGAGTTTAGAACCTAATGAACGAGCAGATTGGAACCGATAAGCCGTTTCGGTCTCTTTCTTGATCTTGGCAACTATGGTCAGGCCTTTGGCCGATGGCAGCACGAACAGTAGTTCTTCGTCTCCAAACCGATCTGCGACCTTCTCCTTCAGATCGCCAATTTCGGCAATGCCGTCAAGGTCTTTTTTGGTGGTGATCAGGTGGATATTTACGTCCCCTGCTGATCTGATCTTTTCTAGAATTATGAGTGAATTACTGCTCATTCCTTGGTTTTATTTGGGCGCGCAAGTTAACCAAATGTTATGGGGGAGAAAGTCAATCGAAAACCAAGTAAAGTCCAATCGCTTATCTTTGAAAAATGAACGTTAGAATAAAAGAGAAAATGCCAGAAATCCAGCGCTTGTGTAACGAGCATGGCGTATCGGCATTTTACCTATTTGGGTCTATGGCAAAAGGTTCAAATAGCGATACTAGCGATTATGATTTTCTGGTGCGGTTTTCGACTGAAATTCCACTGCTGGAATATGCCGACAACTACTTTTCACTATTGAGAAAGCTTGAAGAATTACTTGAACGAAAAGTTGACCTTGTATCTGAAAAGTCGGTAAAAAACCCCGTTCTGATCAAAGAAATAATGGAGACACGTATTCCATTGTATGAAGCCGCTTAAATACATTCTCGATATCGAAAGCGTTATTGCTGAAATGGAACATATTCTATCCATTGTAAATAGCGATTTCACCAAATTCGAGAAGGATCCTGTAGCTGTTAGAGCAATAGAACGTCACTTTGAGATTATTGGCGAAGCCGTCAGAAAACTGATGCAAACAGACCCGAATATCACGTTGCAACATGCTGCCAGGATTATTGGTTTGCGAAATCTAATTGCTCATTCTTACGATACGGTCGATAACGAAACCCTCTGGGGCATTCTCGTCAATCACATTCCAAAACTGAAACAGGAAATATTGGAGTTGAAAAACTCCCGTTCGTTCTAATTATCTCTCCACAAACCACCTCACTCCAATGTAGACTTCCCTTCCGTGGATGGGTCCATAGGCATAACTCGTGTCGAATTTCGGACTGAAACCAACGGCATAGTTCGGGTCGTTGGTGCCACTGAGCGGAGAAACGGGCTGGCGATATCCCATGATATTCTCCATTCCGACATAGACTTTCAGATTGATCTTGGGAATGTTCTTTGTGATCTGAAGATTGTCCAGATAGAACGGCTTAGAACGTGTTGGACGAGGTGTCGAAAACGGTTCTCCGTTGGCGTCCAGATCATAGATCTCAGGCAGTTGCATAGGTCCGGTAATGTTGGCCGAATAAGCGAAATCCACCTTCCATTTCCGTAGCGTGTAAACGATAGAAAAAACACCCGACCAATCAGATGAGAAGAGAATGGGTGTCGTTTTCATCACACCTAGCTCGTTCGGTTCAGTTTCTGTGGCTCGCTGAAAAGTAAAACCAACCTTACTTCTCAATGGGAATTTGAACTCATGATTAAGGCTGGCACTCACGCCCCACGTGCTGGCAAATCCGCCTGAATTCTCGTAAATGATCTGTCCTTCCTGTGCGTAATCAGGAATGATCTTGTTGGTGAAATGCGTGTAAAAACCATCCACATCAATAGAACCTTGCGAATTGCCGAGCGTGAAAATGTGGTTGAAATTGACCGAACCATTGAAAGAGCGCTCGGGTTTCAGGTCGTCCCCTATAACGACTTCCCGCTGACCGGAAATGAATGCGTGATCTTCAGTAAACAGGTTCACAACCTTAAAACCGGTACCGAAATTCCCTCGGATGGTTGTCCAGGTTCCAGGTTTGTATTTAAAGCTCAATCTAGGAGAAACAATCGGTCCGTGAGCCTGATAGTAATCCAGTCGTACGCCACCCAAAACCGAAAACTTCTCTTTCACAGCTTCCCAATCATCCTGAATGAAAAATCCGGGAGTGATCTGTCCTTTCAGAAACCCAGCGACCGTGTCTGAAGTCGCAACTGTGTTGTCATCATACCATTGATAACGGCCCGTTAATCCGACCAACAGGTCGTTGCGACCAAACTTTCTGTTCCAAATGAAATTGACAAAACCGATGTACTGCTGAGCGATGTAGAAGTCGCTTCCGTAAACTGAATTCTGATCGTGATAACTGAACGAATAATCGATCCAAAATTTCTCGGTTGTTGGCAGATCATAGGTTCCGAAAACTTCTGCGCGGTGGGTGTAAATGCTTTCGCCATAAATGCTGTCGTTACCACGGATCTGACGATACGCACGGTTTTCCATGAACTCCCCAACGCCATTTCTTCGGTCTTCATAATAGTACTTCATCATGAGCGAAGCGCGCTTTCGTTCCTTCCGTTCCAATTGCCATTTGCTGAAAACAGACACACGATCCATGGACACAAAATCACCGAACAGATCGTTATTGTCATCTTCAAAAATGTTGATGTAGGCCACACTCGCTCCGTTTGAAACGAAGAGTTTCTTCCCGATCTGATTGCTGATGGCTATGTCTCCGAAAACCTCACCGTGCGTAGTTCCCATCACATTCACATCCACCAAGGGCTGGTCTTTTGGGTGCTTGGTAATGATATTGATGACGCCCGCCACCGCTTCCGAACCGTACAAGGTTGAGTTGGGTCCTTTGATGACTTCCATCCGATCGATCATAGAAGCGGGAATGCTGTTCAAGCCGTAAACCGAAGCAAGGTTTCCGTACAGCGGACTACCATCCACCAAAATGGCGGTGTACGGGCCGGGCAAACCGTTGATACTGATGCTGTTGGTAAAACATACGCCACAACCCACCACTTCTTCCACGCCATTGACCAGGTTGATGGCTTCCGCCAAGTTGGTTGGCGTGGTGGTCTGCTCTAGAAATTTGCTCGTCACCACATCGATCTTGATAGCTGATGCCGAAACGAAAGTCTCTTTCATGGTTCCCGTTACCACAACTTCGTCCAATCCTAGAACTGACGGTGCCATATCCAGTTTGCCAAGCTTTAGCTCTTCCGAATTCAAATTGATTTTCAGCGAGAAAGCCACAAAACCAACAGAAGAGATCTGTAGCTGATAATTTCCGAATAGAACGTCTTTGAGTTCGAAATCACCGCTTTCGTTGGCTGATGTTCCCGTGGCCGTTCCCTTCAAGACCACATTTGCAAACGGAATAGAAAGGGTTCCATCAGACACGCTTCCGCTAATGTTTCCAGTCTGAGCTAAGGCAAACTGACACATCAAGACGAACAAGTAGAGGATGGTAATCCGTGAAATCATTCGTCAAAACTAAATCTATTTTTAGACTTATCTAAATATTAGTTTCGACAAATATAATTTGAATACATTTGTCGGCATCATGTCGCAGTCGTTCACCGAGGAGAACTACCTCAAGGCCATTTACAAGCTTTCGCGCAGATCCGATAAGGGTGTGAGCACGAATGCGCTTGCTGAACGGATGGAAACAAAAGCTTCGTCCGTTACAGATATGCTCAAGAAATTGGCCGCCAAAAAGTTGGTCAATTACGAGAAATATCAGGGTGTTACACTTACCAAGAAAGGCCAACAGATTGCGGTTGATATTATCCGAAAACACCGTCTTTGGGAGGTTTTTCTTTTGGAACACTTGGGATTTGGTGGAGAGGAAGTTCACCAAGTAGCCGAAGAATTGGAGCATATCAATTCCGAAACGCTCATTGATCGCCTAGATAAGTTCCTTGGCTACCCGAAATATGATCCGCATGGTGGTCCGATTCCAGATAGCAAAGGAGTTTTCCCCGAACCGAAACGCGTGAAATTGGACGAATTGGAAGTTGGCCGCAAGACCAAAGTAATGGGTATTACTGAGCATTCTGATGCTTTCTTGGCACACCTCAAAAAACTAGGAATGGAACTCGGAACGGAGTTCTACTTAAGGGAACGTTTTGATTTCGACCGATCGGTTGAAGTTGAACTGAACGGTAAAACCGTACAACTGAGCTACGATGTGGCCAAGAACATATTCGTCTCGTACAATTCATAGTGATGAAATAAGATATTCTAATTCCAAAAGATGGAACTATTCGAAACACTCAAAACCTGGTTTTTAGAGCAATCGCCAGTGCTTCAGGCCGTATTGGCCACCTCATTCACCTGGCTGGTAACAGCGGCCGGTGCTTCGTTCGTTTTCTTCTTCAAAACCATGAACCGCCAACTTTTTGACGGCATGTTGGGATTTACGGGCGGAGTAATGATCGCTGCCAGCTATTGGTCTCTGCTTGCGCCTGCCATTGAGATCAGTCCTGAGAGCAACCCGGGAGTTCCAGAATGGTTTCCAGCTGCAATTGGCTTTTTAGGAGGCGCACTTTTCCTGTTTGCCTTGGACAAGATCATGCCTCACCTGCACATCAATTTCCCCGAAACGGAAAAGGAAGGAGTTGAGACCAACCTAAGTAGAACCATGCTGTTGGTTCTGGCAATTACCTTGCATAACATTCCCGAAGGTTTGGCGGTTGGCGTAGCCTTTGGAGCCGTGGCGCATGGAATGGAAGGCGCTTCTATTGGAGCAGCAATCGCATTGGCAATTGGAATTGGATTGCAGAATTTCCCAGAAGGAATTGCGGTAAGTATGCCGTTACGAAGACAAGGTTTAAGCCGATTCAAGAGTTTCTGGTACGGACAGCTTTCCGCTATAGTAGAACCTGTTGCCGGTTTCGTAGGGGCCATTGCGGTGATCTACGCCTTCCCTATTCTACCATACGCTCTGGCCTTTGCAGCAGGCGCCATGATCTACGTGGTCATTGAGGAAGTAATCCCAGAAACGCAGTTGGATAAATATGCCGACACCTCAACCCTGGGTTTTATCGCAGGATTTATTGTGATGATGGTGTTGGATGTGGCATTGGGTTAACGAACATTTAACGTTCTCCGGTCCATATTTCATCTTCCGTTCAATCTGAGGTAATCTTCCGTCCATTACTTCGGACTACAAGCAATTAGCCATGAAGAACGGTGATAAAGACCTGCACATCATTCAGTTGAACACTGGAGAAAGACGATACGGAATGCTCTTGAAACGGATTCCGTTGGCAGATAATCCTCATTGGGAATTCGTACCGTTTGACCGATTGAAAACCTATTCGCATTCAAAGGACCGAACATTGATTGAGATGGTTCCGACCTCTATGATCAAGTACGTGGACCAAATGGGGAATTGATCAATCCACCTGCTCGTACTTCTCTCTGCAAGGCTCTATGCACGGGTAATTGAGAATGAGAAAACCGCCTTGTAGCTCAAAGGTCATCGGATAAGGCGGGGCGAATCCACAATTGTCTACCGAAATGGTACTGTCGGTGGTGCTGTATGTCCCAGTTGATCCGTTTCCAGCCTGTGCAGCCATTGTACACAAGGAACCGTTCGAAACGAGTGATCCGTCCTCAAAGAACTCGATCATCTTGTCACTCACAACGGGCTGAAATGTTCCACTTCCATCTCCCGGATCGGCAAGTTGTTCAATCAGGTGCCATTGACCGATGAGTTGAGGCTCTTCTTCTTCCGTGTTGCACGAAACACATGTAAGAATCACGGCCAAAGAGATGTATAGGGATTTCATTAGGCTATTGGTCTGATGCAAATGTAGTGGATCGAATACCTTAGCGACATGAAGAAGATCGGAATCCTGCTCGTCATCTTGACGCTAATCTATTGGACCATCACACTGGTGGTTCCGCCTATGATCGACAATCAATTCAACCCGGTGATCGATAAAGGACCATACACCGTTTCCAATGAAGCGCGAGCGTTGTACGAGAGTCTGGATTTTGTGGGCGACCTGCATTGCGATGCCCTACTTTGGGACAGAAACCTACTGAAACACAACAACCACGGTCAAGCTGACATTCCGCGAATGCTGGAAGGCAACGTATCACTTCAGGCCTTCACCATTGTGACCAAATCGCCCAAAGGGCAGAACATGCAGCAGAACACGGGCGAAACGGACAACATTACTTCATTGGTAATTGCCCAAGGGCGAGGAATGGATAGTTGGTTCAGTCTCTACGAACGGGCCATTGATCAATGCGAGGCGTTACATCGTTTTGCTGAAAAATCTGACGGAAA
>JBJOHR010000196.1:0-17266 GCA_046047575.1 Bacteroidota bacterium
ATCCTTTTCGTGTCTCACAATCTGAGCGCAGTAAAAAAACTCTGCGAACGGACCTTAGTGATTGAAAGTGGCGAAGTTGTGTTTGATGGTCCAACGGAGGAAGCAATTGGTTTCTATCTGAATACCCAGAAGAACTCGGTTTCCGCCAATCTATACCTAAAAGAATTGGCCTGCACTTGCACGCAAAAATCGGCAACCATAGATCTGAAAATTGAACAGCTGCCATCCGATTCTGAACTCGACCTCGGCATAAATATTTCAGATTCCACAGGCAATCAACTTTATCATTTTAGCAATCGCTTCATTGACCGAACGCTGCTTCCCGAAAACGGAAAATTGAAGCTGAAACTCGATTTCAACCATTCATTGAAGCCTGGGAGTTATTTCATTTCCGTGTACTTGGGACAGTACCACGAAGAGTTGGCCTGGCTCGAAAACATTGGTGAGTTGGTTGTCCCGCCTTACAATCCCTACGGATTTCACAACCCTGAGGCCATTCAGAGTGCGATGATAACCGATTTCAATATTTCGGTGACGAATTACGAATCAAGCACGAATATGACGAATGACTGAAGGGAAAGCCGTTCTGCTGTTGGTCTATAATCGTGCTTTGCAGACGGAAAAGGTGCTAACGCGATTGAGAGAATGCGGTGTCACCAACGTTTTCGTTTCTGCGGATGGGCCGAAAAACAGTTCAGACCGACACCGAACGGAGGAAGTAAAAGTGGTGCTGAACCGTTTCGACTCTATCATTAAGAACACACGATTTTCTGACAAAAACCTTGGCTGCAAAAATGCGGTCGTTGCAGGCATCAACTGGTTTTTCGACCACGTGGAGGAAGGAATCATTCTGGAGGATGATTGTCTCCCGAGCGAACATTTCTTTCCGTTCATCAACGATATGCTTGACCGCTACCGCAACGAGGAAAAAGTGTGGATGATCAGTGGCAACAATCAGTTGGGAACATGGCAAGCGGAGGGCAACCACTTCTTCTCGCGCATCGGTCACATTTGGGGTTGGGCAACTTGGAAAAACCGTTGGAAACGCTTCAACCCCAAACTTCCAGGTCTCAATTCATTCATGTTGAATAATGGTTTCGAAAGGTCATTCGGCCCGACCCGTTTGGCGCAGGACCGAAAGCAACTGACCCTTCGTTCACTTAAAGGCGAAATTGACACGTGGGATTACCAATGGATGGCTCACATTCTGATGGAAAATGGTTTGGCAGTTGTGCCATCCGAAGACCTCGTGGAGAACATCGGTTTTGGAAGTTCAGGAACGAACATCACCGAAAAACCGCGTTGGATCAGGAATGAAGCAGCTTCGGAACCACTTCAAATCTCAGAACGGCCAATGGTAATTGACCGGGAATATGAGATGGAACTCGAGCTGTGCAGACGCTCAAATTCGAATGCTAACAGATCCGCATTCAATTATTCGCGGATGGGGAGATCGTCCCAGCAAAAGCTGAAAATCGTTCTCATGAATTCAACAGACGTTGGCGGTGGAGCTGAGAAAGTGGCATTAAACCTTCACCGAGAACTTTTAGAACGAGGGCATGAAAGCAATCTTCTTGTTCAGCAGAAAAAGTCAGATTCTGATTCCGTTCAGGAATTAAGACCAAACTCATTAGAGCAACTTAAGAAGCTGAAACCAGATGTGATTCACGTTCACAACCTTCATGGAACGACTTTAAAATTGAGTCAACTTGCGATTCTGTCACAGGAAATTCCAGTGGTTTTTACGCTGCACGATTCTTGGTTGACAACGGGCAGCTTTGACCACCCTTTCGTACTGAATGGGACCGATCTTTCGCTCCTTGAATCGCTGAAATGGAAAACGGAGCTTGCCGATAGGAGAGAAGCTATTGGTCAATCGAAAATTCGGTTTACCGTGCCCAGTCAATGGCTGCGCGAACGATTTCTCAGAACCTACAACATCAAGGCTCATTTTGTGCCAAATGCAATAGGAAAAAGAGAACCCACAACTACTGAAGTTCCTTCTCAACGCTACATTCTTTTTGTGGCAAACAATGCCGAAACCAATCCTTACAAAGATCTCGAAACATTGAAAGCCGCTTGGACAAAAGCCAACTCCGAGTTGAAGGAAAGAATTGTTGATCTTGTTTGTGTGAGTGGTGCCGCGGCCAATGAAACTTATGGAACCGGTCAGCTGATCATTCTTCCAAAGCGGACCAATTCTGAAATTCTTGCATTGATGAAAAATGCATTATTCGTAGTTCAGGCCAGCAAGCAGGACAACTCGCCACTGACCATTCTAGAAGCGCATTCCGTTGGAAAAGCAGTTGTGGCATCAGCAGTTGGTGGTATTCCGGAAATGCTTTCTGAAAATGAACTCAAATTTGCATTTGAACCTGAAAACCGACCGCAATTGAAGGAAAAGTTGGTGGAGGCTGTGCGCGACTTCGACAAAGGCAATCTGAAATACTCCAATTCAGAATTACCATCATTTGATGAAGTGGTTGATGCTTATCTTGGTCATTATCTGGAAATGGTCAATGCCTGAATTCACCATAATAACACCTGTTCTGAATCAGGTTTCGCACATCGAAACTTGCATTCTTTCCGTGCTTGAACAGAATGTTGATGTGCAGTTCATCATCATGGATGGAGGAAGTACGGATGGAACGGTTGACATCATCCGGAAATATGAAGAGGAGATTTCTTTTTGGGAGAGCGAAAAGGACCGCGGGCAAAGCCATGCCATTAACAAGGGGCTTGAATTGGCGAACGGAACATTTTTCAATTGGCTGAATGCTGACGACCTGTTAACGCCAAATGCACTGAAAACCGTACTTGATAAGGCTGATGCAACTACGGATGTTGTCATCGGAAAATGCGCGCATGTGAACGAAAACGGGAAGCTGCTTGATGTCGGTGCAACCAGAGTATGGGATTCCGTTGAAGCTACGCTAGGAAACTACAGCATGGGGCAGCCATCTCATTTCTACAGGACATCTATTGTTAAGGATCTCGGTGGACTGAACGAGCATCTGGACTATTGCATGGACATGGATCTTTGGTTCAGATTCCTCACAAGATCCGGGCAGGAAAAGCTTGCAGTTACCGATTCGGTTCTAAGTCAATTCTTGGTTCATTCCGATTCAAAATCGGTGGAATCGAAAGAAAAAATGAGGCAAGAGAAGTATGGGATCTACAGGGTTCTCCTTTCTCAATTCAAACAACCTGAGGTGCTGAAGAATTTCCTTTCGCAATTTCCCATTCCCAATGTTGAACCGCAATCTTATGCTGCTAAATTGGAAGAGGACGTCCTTCTTGCCCATTTCTGTTGGCATCTGTTGGTTTCGGCATACGAGGTTGGAAATTTGGAAGAGTGTCGGGCCTTTTTCAATATCGTGAGTAAGGAAAATCGACTTACGGAAAGCGACAAGCTGAAATGGAAAGCCCGACTGGCCGCAAAACAATTTTTCGGATGAGCGAACTTCCGTTGGTCAGTATTCTCATGCCTGCATTCAATGCAGAGAAATTCATCGCGGAAGCCATTCAGTCCATCGTTCAGCAGGATCATCCGAACTGGGAATTGCTTATTCTGAATGATGCAAGCACCGATGGAACCGCTGAGAAAATTGCTTCGTTCCATGATCCACGGATCAATGTTTTTGAGCACCAAGAGAACCTTGGTTATTTGCTTTCATGCAATGAACTGTTTGAAAATGCCAAAGGTGAATTTGTCACTTTTTTGGATGCTGACGATACATGTGCTTCGAACAGAATTTCGGCCTGCCTGGCAGCGTTTGAAACAGATGTTGAATTGCAATTCGTGACCACCGACCACATTCGAACTGATGAATTCGGCAAAGTCATTTCCGAGAACAGAACGGAGATCGATTACAAGCGGTATGCTTCCGAACCGAACTATTATCCGACCATATGTTGCGCTACCATCTTTCTGAAAAAGGAGCAGCTGCAAAAAGTTGGGGGCTACCATCCATTTTTCAAGGATATTGGCGGTGAGGATTACCATTGGCTGTTTCGATTAAGTAGAGCAGGGAAAGGAAATCATCTTCCAGAATCTGTATACACGTATCGGCAGCATTCAGGTCAGACACACCTTCAAAACCAAAACCCACTGAAGTATTTTGCAAAGGATATTGATCAAGAAATCCGAAGTGACCTGATTCTTGGAAACGATAAACTCAACGATCCGGAATCATTGAAGCAAAAGTGGATCGCCTATAGCAATAAAGAACAAGCGGAATTGCATTTCAGGAAAGCTTCTGAAGCGTTGAACCAAGGACGTAATGGAGCCTTTCTTCTCCTTCTCGGAAAAGGTCTGTTATCAAATCCTCTCAGACTGAAGAACATTAGGCGAACCGTGTACCTTGCCTACTCACGCGCTGCGCGAATCGCGTAGCTCATAATTCTATCTTTGCCGCGTTTACGGATGACACATAAGGAAGAAAATTGGTCGTTGGTGATCAAACCACAATCAAAGTGGTGGGATTTCAGGCTCAAGGAGATCTGGGAATACCGAGACCTGATCTGGATATTTGTCAGAAGGGATATCGTTGCTGTTTACAAGCAGACAGTCCTTGGGCCACTATGGTTTTTCCTTGCTCCTTTGTTTACCGTTGTGGCGTACAATTTCGTGTTCGGCACCATTGCGGGTATGGATTCTAAACTCAATGGCGTGCCACCGTTTGTATTCTACATGGCAGGAACAACCATGTGGAATTACTTCCAGACCAGTTTTACCGCTACCTCCAGCACCTTCACGGGCAATGCGGCCATCTTCGGAAAAGTGTATTTCCCTAGGATGGTAGCTCCCATTTCCACTGTACTGTCCAGCTTATTCAAATTTTTCATTCAGATGCTCATGTTCTTGGCATTCCTTGCTTACTACATGCTTTTTGAAGAGAATTCACTGCACTTTACCAACTGGGTTTACCTATTCCCAGTGCTGGTATTAATGATGAGTGGTCTGTCATTGGGATTCGGCATTATTGTTTCGGCACTTACCACCAAATACCGCGACCTCAAGAACTTCATAGGGTTCGGCATATCGTTGCTCATGTACCTCAGCCCAGTTATTTACCCGGTTTCTGCCGTATCGGCCAACTATGGGTGGTTCACCAAATTCAATCCGATCGCGCCTATTTTGGAGGCATTCCGTCTTGGATTCACTGGAAGCGGAACGGTCAGCCTGTGGGATCTTGGTTACAGTGGTACGTTCATAGCGTTGGTGCTTGTAGTAGGAGCAATGCTGTTTCACCGGGTTGAACGAACTTTTATGGATACTGTGTAATGGGCGAAACGGTCATCAAAGTAGAGAACCTGTCAAAGCAATATCGGCTTGGTATGGTTGGCGCTGGAACGCTACGGGAAGACCTGATGGGGCTTTGGTACCGAATGCAGGGAAAAGAAGACCCGTACTTGAAGATCGGTGAAACCAACAACCGCGCTACCACAGGCGGAAGCGATTACGTATGGGCACTCAAAGACATCAATTTTGAGGTCAGCCAAGGAGAAGTGTTGGGAGTGATAGGAAAGAATGGGGCGGGTAAAAGTACGCTACTCAAATTGCTATCAAGAGTAACGGCACCTACCACGGGCACCATTAAGGCGAAAGGAAGAATTGCCAGTTTACTTGAGGTTGGCACCGGCTTCCATCCTGAACTCACTGGTCGCGAAAACATCTACCTAAATGGCGCCATCATGGGCATGAAACGGGTTGAGATAACTTCGAAATTCGATGAGATAGTTGAATTTGCCGGAGTTCAGCGCTACGTAGATACACCCGTGAAACGATACTCATCGGGCATGTATGTAAGATTGGCTTTTGCCGTTGCTGCCCATTTGGAACCAGAGATTCTTATTGTGGATGAGGTGCTAGCCGTAGGCGATGCGGAATTCCAAAAAAAGGCAATTGGCAAAATGCAAGACGTATCGGCAGGAGGCGGTAGAACTGTGCTTTTCGTTAGCCATAATATGACTTCGCTGCAAGCGCTTTGTCAACGTGGAATTGTACTCAACAATGGTTCTATTTCTTTTGAAGGCGACATTTACAGTGCGGTTGACCATTACATGGCAAACGCCAATGCAACTAATGTTTCCTCGCTTGGAGAAAGTGGGAGATATGGGGTACAGATCAATGAAGTTTCTATACGAACTGGCCAAAAATCGTCCAATAAAATTGAGCCGAACGGAGCATTTTCGGTCTTGGTCAAGGGCAAGTTGTTTGAAGCTCAATCAAAATTCGATGTGAATTTTGCCATCTACAACGAAAAGAATATAAAAATCACGCAGTTCGGCACGCGCTACCATTCGTTCAACACCGAATTGAGTGCAGGTGAACTCAATTTGGAATTCAGGGTTGATGACAATCCATTGGCGCCTGGTTCATACTACCTGAACTTTGCAGTTTCCAACGAACACGGAGTAGTGATGCACGTTTCAAACATTGTCAACTTTGATATCGTTCCTGAAGCATTCAGCACCTCTGATAAATACCCGAAGTTGGGCGAAAGCATTATTATGCTGCGAACAGAACTGATTGCCAGCTAGACGCCTCAATTGACGGACAACGGTCAAAATTCCACAGCACAGCTGATACTCGGTAATTCCAAAGTGATCGTGTACACTGCCAATTTTGGCCAGAAGGATAACGCCCCAGCTTTACTGAACAAAGCTTCTGTGATGGGTCTGCCTGTTGATTTTGTCTGTGTTACCGACAACACCGAACTACGTTCTGAAGATTACAAGATAATGTTGGTGAAACGTAAGTTTGGAGATGTTACCAAAAATGCACGAGATGTAAAGGTGAACGGCATTTCAGGTATTGAGAACTATGACGTGGCCATTTGGCATGATTCGAGTGTTGAATTGGACTGCAAGCAATTGCCATTGTTGGTACAGTCAGTACAGGAAAAGATCCTGAGCACTTTCAAGCACAAGGATAACTGCGTGTATAGTGAAGGACGAAGTTGCATTCAACTGCGGAAAGATAGTTCGTTGCGCATTGCTTTTCAGCTGCTTTTCTACGCTTTGTTCTACTCCTATCCAGTGCGTAATGGCCTGTATGAGACTACAATGGTCTGCTACAATGTACCTCGGTATTTTGGCAGTGAACTAAACCGGAAATGGTGGAACCTGATACACTGGTTGAGTAGGCGTGACCAACTTTCTCTTCCTGTTGCCATTTTTCGGGCAAATTTTAGTGATCAGATCGGAGTTTTGAAAGGTGTAGGATTTGATAATCCCTACTCGATTTACCGTGGACACCGCTATTATTATTACCAAGGCGGTCTGAATGCAGCCAAAGAACCTGAGCTCTTAAGGAAACTCAGTCTTTGGACCGTGTATCGCATTGAGAAACATCTCTCTGCCAAAAGCCGAACTGCACCCAAAACGATATAGCCGTCAATTGTTCTGATCCACCATGAAATTCACCAACTAAAAGTAATTTTCCGAGGTCTAATCCTTCCTATCATGTCAGATGCCATCCGTGTTACCAGATCATTTCTTCCGCCTTTGGAGGAGTTTGAGGCACGCCTCAGTAAACTTTGGGAATCCGGCCACCTGACCAATCATGGCGGCAATATTCTTGAGTTGGAAGACAACCTTAAAGATCACCTTGGTCAGAAGCATTTATGGGCTATTGCGAACGGGACAATAGCATTACAGATAGCCTTCAAGGCACTCGACCTAAAGGGTGAGGTTATTACTACGCCCTTCAGCTATGTGGCAACGGTTTCTTCACTTGTGTGGGAAGGACTGAAACCTGTTTTTGTAGACATTCAGGAATCTGATTTCTGTATTGACCCTACCAAGATCGAAGCTGCTATAACCAAAGACACTTCGGCCATTCTGGCCACGCATGTTTACGGCCATCCGTGCGATGTGGAAGCCATTGAAAAAATTGCAGCCAAGCACAATTTAAAGGTAGTTTATGATGCAGCCCACGCCTTCGGGATTGAGGTGAATGGAAAATCGATCCTTGATTTTGGCGATGCATCCACGCTGAGTTTCCACGCCACCAAGATCTTCCATTCAGCAGAAGGAGGAGCCATTACAACTCCGCACAATGATGTGGCGCATCGCATCATGTACATGCGCAATTTTGGGCATAACGGAGAAGAGGAGTTCTGGGGAATCGGTATCAACGCCAAAGTATCTGAACTGCATGCCGCCATGGGTAATTGCGTCTTACCTTACATGGATTCGATAATTGCAGAACGGAAACGGGTAATTGAGCGATATGATGAGCAGCTATCCGATCTGAAACAGGCTTATCGGTTCATCACCCCCGAAAGCGTTTCATACAATTATTCCTACTATCCTTTCCTGTTAGAATCTGAGGAATTATTGCTGGAATTGAGAGACAAACTGAATTCAAACAACATTTTCCCGAGACGTTATTTCTATCCTTCTTTGAATATGCTGCCGTATCTGAACTACCAGCAAATGCCAATAGCGGAAAGTGTTTCAAAACGCATGTTGTGCCTCCCACTTTACACGCAACTTACGAATGACGAGGTTGATACCGTGATCGACCTCGTAAAATCTGTTGTCGGATAAATGTCCAAGGTTCTTGTCATATCAGATAATCCAACTTTGATCAAGGGTTTTTCGGAACTTATCAGGTCAGAAAAGTATGCTGATAACAGTTTCGAGTTCAGATGCTCTAAAGGGTCTGAAGATGCGGTTGGTAAGGCGCTGAAAGGAACGGTCAGTGCAGTTAGGGTGAAAACCGAATGGAATGAGATCGTTGCAAACTTTGATCTGGTTATCTCGCTGCATTGCAAACAGCTTTTTCCTGCTGAGATGGTTACCAAAGTAAGATGCGTGAACGTGCATCCGGGGCTCAACCCACACAATCGCGGATGGTTTCCGCAGGTTTTCAGTATTCTGAACGGACTTCCAACAGGTGCCACAATTCATGAAATAGATGAACAATTGGACCACGGAAAGATTATTGCGCAAGCAGAAGTTGAGAACAATGTATGGGATACATCCATCGATATATACAACCGTGTTCTTGTAAAAGAACTTGAGCTATTGAAATTGCACCTTCCTTCCATCCTTACGGGCAAGTATGAAACGTTTGAACCCAGCAAAGAAGGAAATCTCAACCTGAAAAAGGAATTTGACGCACTTTGCGAATTGCCACTGGACAAGCAGCAGTCTATTGCAGACACTATTGATCTGCTAAGGGCCCTGACCCATGGACAATACCGAAACGCCTATTTCATTGACCCCAAAACGGGGAAGAAAGTGTATGTTTCGATTTCATTGGAAGTTGAAAAATGAAGCAACCTCTGATCAGTGTAGCTCTGATCACCTACAATCAGGTCGATTTTGTGCGAGAAACGCTGGATGGAATTCTATCTCAGGAACGCACAAACTTTGACCTTGAGATTGTTGCCGGTGATGATTGCTCTACTGACGGCACTGGTGATGTAATCTCGGATTACCGATCCAAATTCCCTGACATCATTCGCATTTCTGAGCGAAAATCGAACTTGGGAATGCATGGTAACTGGGAGGCGACCATTGCAGATTGCAAAGGAGACTTTATTGCCATTATTGAAGGAGACGACAGGTGGGACGATCCGAAAAAGCTGCAAAAACAACTTGATCTTCTCACAGAAAACCCTACCGCTTCCGCCTGTTTCAGCAACGCGAAAGTGTTGAAGGAAGATGGAACATTCAGCGATTACGATTATGTAGACCGTTGGGCCATGAACCTCTATGCAGATCAGTTCTTTACTCTCAATTTCAACCCAATTCCTACTTGTACATTGCTTTTCCGTGCCGAACATTTCAGTGGCTTTCCCAAAGCGTATCATGAAAGTCCGTTCGCAGATTGGATATTACACACGCTGCTTATCCAAAAGGGCGATTATGTCTATTTGAATGAATGTTCTTCTGCTTACAGACAGCATGGTGGTGGCGTTTGGAGTGGGGTGCAGAAAGAGCGCCAGTTTACCAACAAACTCAAAGCATTGAACATCATTTCCGGGATGGTGCGTAAGGAATTCAAACCCCTTGTGGCATCGGCCACTAAAAAACAGATGGACGACCTTCTCTATTTTTATCGCGAAGAGGGCGAAACGGTCAAGTACTTTCGTACTTGGATCAAACTGAAACTGGCCTGATTGGAACGCAAGAACGGTATATCGGTTATTGTTTGCTGCTACAACAGCGCCACCAGATTAGAACATACGCTCAACCATCTGTTCAAACAGGAGGTTGAGTCAAGTATCTCTTGGGAGATAATAGTGGTTGACAACAACTCTACCGATAACACAACCGAAAGATCGGAAGAGCTTTACAGACTATCTGGTTCTTTTATTCCCTTTAAAGTAATTACAGAACCCAACCCAGGATTGAGCAATGCCCGCCAAGCCGGATTCGATGCAAGCAAATACGAGATTGTGGTGATGGTTGATGATGACAATTGGCTCTCTAGCAATTACCTCAATGGAGTTTGGAACGTCTTTCAGAAGGACCACACTATTGGAATGGTAGGTGGTCTGGGAATTCCGGAACTGTCTCAAATGGCTCCAGATTGGTTTGACCGATATGCTTACTGCTACGCTACAGGGCCGCAAACAGAAGATGGCAATGCTGGAATTACAGAACACCTTTACGGTGCTGGTCTTGCTCTCAGACTTTCAATTCTTGATCGATTGAAAGAGAACGGGTTTTCGAGCTTGCTGAGCGATAGAATAGGTAATTCGCTCATGTCTGGAGGCGACACGGAACTCTGCTTTGCTTACCGCATGGCTGGCGCTAAGTTATATTACGAGCCAAGTATTTCTTTCCAACATGAGCTTCCTCAAGCCCGCATTAATTGGAGGTACCTGAGAAGGCTCTTCCATGGGTTTGGGCTTACCAAATCGAGAATGGACATTTATACTGCTAGTATTCAAGGAAAACCCATTCCGCAAGACGGTCGAATGCCGTTCTGGTTCAACCGGGCGTTTTTTCTCTGGAAGAAATTACTGAAAGACCGATGGATACTTTTCAAATCCAGTTTCTCGGAAATGGAAGGGAATGATGAGCTCTTGGTGGCATTGGCAAAAAAGGGACAGATAGAAGGAATTCTGGCAATGCGAGATGAATACATTTCCACTTATAAGCAGGTCTATGACCTTCAAAAACGGCTGAAATGAGTTACCCTTCAGCCAACGCTCCCATTACGGTGCTGATGCCAGTTTACAACGCTGAGAAATACATTTTCGAAGCTGTAAGCAGCATTCTGAATCAAACGCATCAGGATTTCATTCTGATGATAATCAACGATGGATGCACAGATGGAACAATGGATATAATCGATGCTTTTGACGACCCTAGAATTCAGATCATCAATAACGAGGAGAACATCAAACTCATCGCAACGCTGAACAAAGGACTTTCTTTGGTTGAAACCGAATTTGTTGCTCGGATGGATGCAGACGATTTTAGCATGCCAGAACGGTTGGAAGTACAATTGGAATATATGAGAGCCAACCCACAAGTTGGTGCCTGTGGAACTTGGTACGATAATATACTTGCTGACGGAACTGAACGACACGGTGGTAGATATCTTCCTACTCACGAAGAAATTCTATTCAAAAACCTGTATCAACTGCATATAATTCATGGCACCACGCTAATGCGCATGAGCGTGATCCGAGAGCACGGCCTTAAGTTCAATGCTTCTTTTCCACATGCAGAAGACTACGATTTCTTTACCAGAATGGCACAGGTAAGCAAGCTGCATAACGTTCAACGATCTCTTTACAAAATCCGTCATCATCAAGAAAGCGTATCAAAGAAATTCTCTGAGGTGCAAAAAGCAGGTTCCAATGAGGTTAAACGAACACTTTTCAAGAACATTGGAGTTGATGTTGCGGATGAAGATCTGAACCTCTTTCGGGAATTCATGCATCAGAATTATTCGATCTTCATTGGAGAAAAGCTGAGAAGGATTCTAGGCTTGATATCAGAACTCATCCTGTCCAATTCCAAGTCAGGCTATTTGCCGTCAGAGTATTTCAGGACGGAACTGGGAATCAGAGTACTGCATCTATTCAACCAATTGGCAGGTACTGAGAAAGGGCTGTTCAATAAGCTAAGATCATTCACCTACGTTCGGTTTGCTGACAACCCCAAACTGTTCTGCACCACTTATGGCAAAGTGCTGCTTAAAGGTTAGCCTAAATGAGCATTGATGCAGACCTTTTAGGCTCAAAGAAAAACCGATATTGCAAGCTCAAACCGAAACTACCTGCACCATTCAATGAAGTGGTTTTTTGCAAAGTACTATGAACTGAAGACGCGGTTCTTCGACTCATATCATCTTCGATATAAGAATAAGAGCCGTTCACTCAAGAGCGTACTTGAAAAGGAAGGACGCACACGTTGGATGGATATGGGGTCATCAGTAAGCTACACTGACAACTTCTACTTTGCAGACCTCTACCCAAAGGAAGAAGCAAAACCAGAACTAAAGGACCGCTATTTCCAGTTCAATGCAACGGAAGAAATGCCTGCCGGTCTGGCTGAAGAAATGGGCAAATTCGACCTTATCCGAATGCAGCATGTGTATGAGCATTTCACACCAGAGCAAGCTGAAGTAGCCCTCAAAAACTGCCATCAATTGTTGAATGATGGAGGTTATCTCCTCATCTCAGTTCCTGACCTTAAGATTTTCATAGAGCGCTATCGAAGAAACTGTTTGGATACATCCTGGACATTCGCAGATTGGGCTGAAACGCGAATTGAGAAAGGCGCGCCACAAAGTTTCTACTTCTCCATTTTCACCCATAGCGTTCTGTACCAGTCTCACCATTGGTGTTACGATGAAGAAGGGCTGATCTATGCTCTCAATAAAACCGGATTGTTCAAAGACATCGAAAGACTGTCTCTTTTTCACCCACTGGCTGAAATTCCATTCACGCACAACCGTGCTTGGGAAGACCTGTGTGTAATTGCACGTAAAAAATAAACGAGCAATGAGCGACCGATCAAGCTCACATACTCCGTTTTTCTCGGTGATCATACCAACTTACAACAGGGAAAAATCTATTGTTGAATCAGTAGAAAGTGTACTTTCTCAAACCTTCGAAGACTTTGAGCTTTTGGTAATTGATGACGGCTCGTCTGATAGAACCGCTGAATTGTTGAGGCCTATCGCAGAACGAGATGCGAGATTCCGTTATATCTATCAGGAAAATGCAGAGCGTTCTGCAGCACGGAACAATGGCATCGACCAGTCAAAAGGGCAATACCTCTGCTTCTTGGATAGTGATGACGTTTACTTACCAGAGCATCTGGAAAAATTTCACAAGACAATAACAGAGCATGGTTGTCCGGTGGCATATTTCCTGTCGAATGCCATTATGGAATTCAACGGAAATCGGAAAAAAGAACCACCTTACGTTACGCAAACAGACGACCCGGTTGAGTTGATGCTGAAGATATCCGTGGCTTCACAACAAGTGGCCATCCACAACTCAATTCTGAGAGAGCACAAGTACGATGTAACCCTCAGAATTGGCGAAGACCAAGAACTTTGGTCACGAGTTGTAAAGCACTATCCGGTTATCCGTTCAGATCAATACACCATTGTTATCCGTGATCTTGGGGACAGAACAGTCAACGCAATGGACCCAAAGATGTATCGGTCGAATCTAAGTGTGCGAAAACGAATTATCAGTCAGGATAAAGAAGGCAGAATCAGACCAGAATGGAGAAAATTTGCATTGAGTGCTGCATATTACAAACTGGCCGTCAGTTACCTTAAAAACAACCAACGATCAGCCTTTTTCTGGAATATACTTCAATCAATGTTGGTTGACCCTGGTCATTTCCCAAAGGACAAGATATTGGTGATTATAAGTGCGATTCCGTTGCTGAAACCACTGGTTTACGACAGGCTTCCAGCCTTTGCAAAAGACAGCTGATGAGAGTTGCACATGTAGTTCCTTCGTTGATCAAGGGCGGAGCCGAAAGGCTGGCTCTCAACATCTGCGATGAGCTTGAAAAACTTGGGCACGAAGTTTTGGTCATTTCATTGCGAGATGATAACCGATACCCGGAATTATCTGCGGATAAGGTGAGAATTGCGGATGCAAGTGTTTACTATTCGATGCTTGGATCTGACCGAATAAACATTGCTGGTTATGAATCCATTATCGATCAATTCAAACCAGATGTCATCCACTCGCATTTGGTTGATTCTGAACTGGTTTCTAGACACAACCCTCGGGAGAACGTGGCATACATAACGCATTGGCATGGGTGTCCAAGTCTGACGAATCCCGTTCCTTTTTCCGAAAGATTCAATCGGGAATACGTTTGGAAATGGAACACCAAACGAAGACTTCTAAAGAATTATCAGACCTGCAACAATCACTTCCTCTGCATATCAGAATTCATTCAGAATTACGTGAAGGAGAATCTTGGTGCGAAGGATTCTGAAACAACCATTATCCATAATGCGATAGACCTGAACCGTTTTAGGCCAATTGAGACTGAAAAGAAATCAGGTTTCCGGTTGATAAGCATTGGCTCGCTACAGAAGAACAAGAACCATCCTTTTCTTTTTAAGGTTGTGCGGAAACTACTTGATGATGGTTTGAATGATGTGTACTTGGATGTTTACGGAGAAGGACCTGAACACGCGTTTTTGAGTTCGGAAATCGAAAGATTAAAGCTTTCCGACCGCGTGACTTTACACGGAATTGTCAGTGACCCAGAGGTACAATTGAATCAGGCACATTTGCTGATTCATAGTGCTTGGCACGAACCATTCGGACTCATTTTCATTGAAGCCATGGCATGCGGAATTCCTGTTGTTTCATTCAACACGGGCGGGCCAGCCGAGTTGATAAACGATGGCGAGAACGGCTACTTGATTCCAAAAGATGACCTGGAAGGTTTCTGCTCTCGAATCAGGGATTTCTACAAAAATCGAGAACAACTTGACATCATCGGACAACACGGAATCCAGCACGCGAAGCAATTCGGATTGTCTGAATACTCCAAGAAAATTGAAGCACTTTACAAGCAGCGGTTAGCCGTTGTCAGGAAGTGATTTCTCCCACTCTAGGTCTGCCTCGGTTGGCTCATAGTTGAGCATTTCAGTGTCCGAACGGTCAATTCTGGTGTAGGGCTTTTCCTTCTTGAAAACCACCTGAAACCTAGTAGCTGAATTCTCCGACTCCTCTTTCAGAACTTCAGGATACTCTCCAAACAGGTCATAATCAATGGGCGAAAGTCGGTTGCAGAACTCTCGCTGAAAGCGCCATTTCAAACTCTTATCATCATTTGTTCCGAACTCGCGTTCGCACCACGCTTTCTTGAACGTTTCAAAGTCCGCAATCTGTTTTGGACGATTCGAATCTGAGTACTTGTTGTAAGCCTCGCGCCACTCGAAATATTGCCTGCGGTAAATGAGATTGTCATCCGATTTCAATCCTTCGCAATGGAAGTAGTAACGCTTGCTTTCCTTCTCAATCGCATAGTAAAATGGCACACGGATCACATCGAATTTCCCGTATTCCACGTACTCAATATCTTTTCCATAACGTACCAAAATCGGCTCACCTGGATCGATGGCGGGAAGGTTTTTCCGGGTGTGATGAAAATCTCCGCGAAGGTTCGTGCGTGGTAGTTGAATGGTCCGAGGCCGGTCGTCTTTCAGCACCTTTTCGCGAAGCAATTTCATATCATCTGGCCCAGAAGTCCGACAGACCATATCCGCATCCCAACGCAAGTGCCATTTGTAGCGCGTGTGTTCCAATCCCGCATTGCGGCAATCACCCAAAAGTGCACCTGGCATTTCCACCACATCAACCTCGATCCTATCTCCAAACTCAGCTTTGAAATCCTTCATCAATTGAAGCGTGGCATCATCCGAACCGTTATCGATACAGACCACCTGATCGACCACTCCGACAAGACTTTTCAGACAAAACGGAATGATGTATTCCTCATTCTTGGCAGAAACCACGGCCGTGATGCCATCTTTAAGCTTCTCACCGTTTCGCGCCTTGTCCCAACTTCTATTCCAGCTATACCAACCATTGTAAAGAATGGCTCGCAGTACTTTTCGGATGATGATTTTCAGCTGGTTCATTTGCCGCCAAAGATGCGTTTAACCTTGCTAAATGCCACACCAGCCATCGAAGTGTTGTTCTGCTGCGCATGAAAATGAACCGGCTCCCACCGCTTTAGCAAGTAGTAATAGAGCGAATATCCGCCTGGCAGATTCCGAATGACGTTGAAGCGTCCTTGCCATTTGGCAAATTCAGATTTCAAAGAATCATCTGGTCTCACTTCCAAACCATCCAATCGGAACGGAAAAACGCGGTGCTCGGTTTTTTCATCCGAAAATTCCAACTCCACTACTCCACTTTTTCTTCCGCTTTCGCGGATTGGCCAAACGCTCTTACCATTCACAATATCATCGAAACAGAAATTGCCCAGACTGAAATAGATCGGAGCGTTTTTGTAAACCATGTGAGATTGAAAGGTGTGCGTGTGATGCCCGATAATGGCGTTTGCACCAGCATCGACCATCTGTTTCACGTGATCGATCTGTTCTTCGTGCGGGAAATAACCATAGTCGCATTTTCCACCCCAATGAAGCAGGAGAACCACTTTATCAACCTTGGACTTCAATAATCGAATGTCCTCCAGGATCTTGTGCAGATCGTACATATTCGGATAGACGTTCGCTTCAGTTGGCATCTTCGGGTTCGTGTCTTCATGCACGTAATTCAGAAATCCGATCGTCAATCCATTCTTCTCAAAAACGAACGGCTTGGCCGTTTCTTCCCGGTTCAGCGAAGCACCCAAATGGGCAATTCCCAGTTCATTTAGCTTTTGAACCGTGTTCTGAAATCCCTCTTCGAGGTTATCGTAAACGTGATTGGTGGCAAGCGAAACCAAACCAAGATTCAGCTGTTTCAGAGCGCCGAAAGCTTTCACCGAAGTATGGATCCGAGGAACCTTTTTCTCGTTCTGAACCGTTCCTGCGGCCAAACATTCCAAGTTGCCAACCACCAGATCGGCATCTTGCAGCACAGGCAATATCTGTTTGAATGGATCAACTCCAGACTCCAACAGATCGATATATCGGTTATTGAAGGAGATGTCTCCAACAAATCGAATCCGTACTGCTTTCTCGGTCGCCATGAAGCTGTAAAGATAAATTGCGAATTTTAGCCGCAACGCTCATCAAATGCTGGTTGGCACAATCCGTAATTCAAGTCAGTTTTTAACCGAGAAT
>JBJOHR010000197.1:0-3129 GCA_046047575.1 Bacteroidota bacterium
TTGTAGGTTCTGGTTTAGTACAACACTTTCCTGTTTGAGATCGACAGCGCCAGTCGGCATCTTCAATCCACCTCCAACAAGTATGTTGTGCCTCACCTTTTTGCCAATTGTATCTGGTGTAGAAAGTACCGTGTAAAGGGCGGCAACGGTTGCGTCTCCTATGCCATATCCCACAAACGAACCGTTGATGTTCGATGTTTGCGTACGGTATACGAACGGAAGTGAGCCCAGTATTTGAACACGCCTATGCGGCACATATCTACCAAGTAGTTCTACCGTGTGAAAATGTTCAACGCTTCGTTCCTGTTCTGCTCCGTCATAAAGAGAGCCAAGATGCGTTGTTCTGAACTGCTGGTAGTTATATTGAAAACCAATAAAATGCTTTCCAAATTGCGGAACTATACCCATAAACCCGCTTGAGGCACAACTGCATTGATCGCAAGCAAGTACGCTCAAACTTGACATGGTCAATAGACCAAGTCCAAGAATAAACTGTTTCATAATTAGATCGGATTAAGTTGAAATACGACCCATGGCCGTCACTTTTCTAACTCAAACAATCTGTGGTGGATGAAAAATGGATTGTAATTGCTTGGAATAATTGCCCTCGAGATAAAGGCTATGGTTCCCATCCGGTTCTGAACAATTGAAACAGAATTTGAACGATGGAATTTCTTCAATTGCCAAAACGAAGGTTACTATTTCGGTTACTGGAACAGGAGTTTCCGATCTCTGGTCCGTATCTGCCTTTATCTGTTTGGCCAGATGGCATTTACCGTTACAGTTCAATTCTGGCTTGTCTGTATTCTCGCAAAAATTCTCGATGATGTAAGAGGTGTTCAACTTATAGTTCAGGAGAATCAATGATGTACTCATCATCTGGGCGATGAACGCAGTAACTATCAATAAAATCCCTATTGCTCTCACGGGTGCAAATATGCGAATGAAATCTTCTTCTTGACTGACACGTGGACGACCAGCTCCTGATATTGGTCAGTCAGACCGCTTCTTTCTTCTGTTCAGTTCGTCTCGGATCAGCGTGGCCTCTTCGTAATCTTCGCGCGCCAGCGCATCATTAAGAGATTCTTCCAACTCTGTTTCTGTAAACTGCTCAAAACCGCCTTGGTCCACGGTGTGCTCAGTATCGTGTATGGCCATCGACCTGATTCCAGCACCACCTTCTTCCTTTTCGAAAGCCGCAGCGTTGAGGATGAATTCGTGCGTGTAAATGGGGCACTTGAAACGGACCGCGAGCGCAATGGCATCAGAAGGGCGACAGTCTATCTCCACCTCGTTCTTGCCATCGTTACAAACGATCTTTCCATAGAAGACACCATCAACAAAATTGTAGATGATGACTTCTTGGATATCAATATTGAATGACTGTGCGAACGAACGGAAAAGATCGTGGGTAAGCGGTCGGGTAGGACTCATGTTCTCCAACTCGATGGCGATGGCCTGAGCCTCAGAACTCCCAATTATTATCGGTAGCCGGCGTGTACCTTTTTCCTCTTCCAAGACCAACGCGTATGCGCCAGTTTGGGTTTGGCTGTACTGCAGCCCGTATATGCCCATTTTGATCTTGTCCATGCGAAGCCCTCAGTGGGTCAATAGCAGTTTTCGGGTGTATTACCCGTTGGCTGCCTTGAATTTACGAAATGCTTCGTTCAGTCGAGGAACCACTTCAAAGGCATCGCCTACCACACCGTAGTCAGCAGCTTTGAAGAAGGGCGCTTCAGGATCCTTGTTGATCACAACGATCACCTTGCTGCCGTTAACCCCTGCCAAATGCTGAATCGCTCCGGAAATTCCTATGGCGATGTAAAGGTTCGGACGGATGGCAACACCCGTTTGCCCAACGTGCTCATGGTGAGGTCTCCAGCCAATATCGGCAACTGGACGGGAACAAGCAGTTGTTGCTCCAAGTATCCCAGCCATTTCTTCAACCATTCCCCAATTCTCCGGACCTTTCAGACCGCGACCTGCAGAAACAACCAATTCGGCTTCTGGCAATGGAACAACTTTGCTGTCTCCACCTTTAACTTCTTTAACGGTGATTCCTGAGTTGATGCCGCTTACATCAACAGAGAAAGTCTCTACAGAAGCAGAACCATCGCCTGCCTTCACGCCAAAAGCGTTCGGAAGAATGGAAACGATCTTCTCATCACTCAGGATGTTCACCTGCGCATGTGCCTTTCCAGAGAAAACGTTCTTGGTAACCACAAATCCGTTTGATGTGTCTGGAAGAGAGGTAACATTGGTCACCAATCCTGCACCTGATCTGGCTGACAATCGTGGTGCAACCGCCTTACCGGTTGAATCGTGTGCGAAAACAACCACTTTAGCTCCTACTTGATTTGCTGCCGCAACAATGGCTGCAACCACTTTCTGTGGGTCTGATGCAGAAACAGACGCATCTGTCACATTCAAAACCTTGTTCACGCCAACAGTTCCAAGAACTGCGGCATTCGTTGCATTCAATGAAAGTGCAACAGCTTCTCCGCCTAGAGCGGATGCTACTTTGGCGCCATATTGGGCCGCTTCCAACGATGATTTCTTAACCTCACCGTTCTTTGTATCAACTACAATAAGTACTGACATACCTTGTTTCTTTAAATCGTTCGTAAAAGGATCTTAGATTGATTTTGCCTCTTCGTGCAACAGTCTCACCAGTTCATCCATATTCTCAGGGTCTACCAATTTAACAGCCGACTTGGCTGCAGGAAGTCCATACTTCACATAAGCGGTCTTGGCGGTAGCTCCACTTGCAGGAATAACGGTCAATGGCTTGGTACGTGCAGCCATAATACCTCGCATGTTAGGAATACGTTGCTCGGCCATTCCTTTGGAAGCACTTGCCACTAATGGCAATTTCACCTCAACCACTTCCACACCACCTTCAATGGTACGGTCTAGGGTTGCTGTGCCACCACTCACTTCCAGCTTCGAAGCCAAAGAGATGTAGGGAAGATTCATGAACTCAGCTAGCATTCCTCCCACTTCCGAACCATTGTAGTTGATGGTCTCCTTACCTAACAGAACCAGGTCAAAACCCTTGTCTGCCGCGTAGGCCGCTATTTCTTTAGCGATAACGTATGAATCGGCTGGATTCACATCAATTCGTACGGC
>JBJOHR010000198.1:0-2875 GCA_046047575.1 Bacteroidota bacterium
TTTTCTGCGCGAGGTCGGTCACAATTTCGCCAGCCACAACCAGCGTTTCCTTGTTTGCTAGCGCGATGTGTTTTCCTGCATCGATGGCAGCCAATGTTGGGCGCAATCCCGCATAACCGACTAGCGCAGTAAGCACAATATCGATGTCCTCCATCTGCACCACCTGCGCCAAACTGTCTGCGCCAGCGAAAACCTTGATGCCTTCATCAAAAAGTGCGTCTTGCACCTTCTTGAACTGGCTTTCATCGCCAATGACCACGCAATTCGGTTTGAATTTGAGAGCCTGCTCAATCAGCAGGTCAGCACTTGAGTTTGCGGTCAGTACCTCCAGAACAAACACATCCGGATTTGCCTCCAAAACCTCCAAAGCCTGTGTTCCGATAGACCCAGTGGAGCCAAGGATAGCGATGTGCCTTTTATCTGTGTTTTTGTCACTCATGCGTGAAGCCGCAAAAGTACCTCAATTGGCACGATGGGCAAGACTTAGAAATTGCACCACTTCAGCATTTCCGTGCCGCGGTTTTCAGCATCGATTTTCACGAACATGCATCCACGTAGTGAAGAAGGAAGTTCTATGGTTGAACTGTTAAATGAAATGGTGGTCAACAATCTCATGGAAACATCAAAAACCTGAATCGAAGACACGTTTGTTTCAGGCGCGAAAACGAGATGATTCCCATTCAATCGAACCCAGTTTTCAGGTTCAGTTTCATCGATGGAGATGGTTCCGCCAGCCGCGCAATCTGGGATGCTGAAGTCCTCAACGGTATTCAGAGCCGTGCAATTATCGCACATCACATCCTTCAAAAAACACGTGGCTTTTTTGAGCAGCGGCTGAACGTAGTAGGTGCAATGGTTCAGTTCCTGACGGGTGTGCCGTTGGGTGCAAACACCATTCTGGTTTAGTCGCGCCTGAATGGAATTGGAGCCCGCGGCCCAATAGAAAGCAGCACAACCCAAGCAGTTGATGACGGGAGCCGTGCCGTAATTCACCACACAATCGGGGTCGTTATGGAAGCTGATCACAGGTATCTGATGTCCGTCCATCACATCCACATGCGTAACCGCACCGCAATGGTTCACCACGCCTTTGATGCTGTATGTGTCTGTCAGACTATTTCCAGTTGTATCAAGTAATCCAACATTTGAAACACAGGTCGGGCACCAAGCATCAGCTTCGGATTGATCCCAAAAGACCGAACTCAACGATGCAATGGAACCAGCACTTTCGCCCAGCACAAAAATGAAAGCCGTGTCAATCCCAAAATCAGTAGCATTATGAACCAAATGCCGTAGCGCTGCGCGATGATCCTGAACCGCACGATAAGTCGCCACACGGAGTTTGGGCGCTTCGCCCTGACAGATGATGCACGGGTCGGTGGCCAACGAGCAATTCCAGCCCAAACGGTAAGAAATGGTGGCTGCGACATAACCTCTACGCGCCATTTCCATGCAGTAATACGCCATGCCTTCGCGCGTGCCAACAGCAAAAGAGCCACCGTGCGTCATGATGATCAACGGACGTTTTTCCAGCGGATCAATGTTCGGGTTGGGCTGATAAATGTCCATCCGAAGGCTATCCATCTGTGTTCCAGGCCACCGCATGGATGTGGCGTAATGAACACCTGTGGTTATCTGAATTTCGGTGCTATCGAAGAGCGCGTCTTGAGCGTAGCGGTCGGCAAGGCAATGGACGGACTGACCAAAGGCGTTACTTGCGGTCAGAAGTAGGAGAAAAACGAAAAAGCTGTTTCGCATTACCTAAAGATATGAACCGTCAGTTCGCCCTAACAATCCGCTGATACTCTTTCGAGCCTTCGCGGAGTGTTCTTTCCTGTGTTTCGAAATCGACTTCATACAGCCCGAAACGTTCATCATAACCAAGGTCCCACTCAAAATTGTCCATCAATGACCAGTAGTGGTAGCCACGTACATCATACCCGTCTTTTATGGCTTTGGAAACGGCATACAGGTACTTTTTGATGAACTCGCCACGGATGTCATCATCGGCATCGGCCACGCCATTTTCGGTAATGATAATCGGTTGATTGAGCACCGAGATCTCCTTAATGGCGCGGTAAAATCCTTCGGGATACATGGTGTAATCCATGTCGGTTTCCTTTTCGCCTGGATACATTCTGGTTTTCAGTGCTTCGTCCAAGTTCAGTGAGAAATCCATGGCGTTGTGACTGTAGTAATTCAGTCCTACAAAATCCAACGAATAGGGAGCGTTCGGAATCTCCGCTTCCAGATCGACCAACGTTGGAAAGCTGAACTTGTAAACGCCTTTGGTAAACGTGCTGATGAACGACCCGTTGAAGCCTTTATTTACCGTTCGCGATAGCAAGCGGTCAAACAGGTTCCAGTCGTTCATCGGGTCTATCTGATGCATGTTCTTCACAATGCCGATCTGTGCGCGCTCTCCTTGCGGTAGGTTCTTGAGTTTCTCGTATACCTTGACGTGAGCGAGATACATGTTCTTCAGAACCTCAGCGGCCAGAACAGGGTCTTGTTTTCCTGGAGGAAAATGACCATCGAAATAGGCCGCAATGACGAAAACCGCAGGCTCATTCAGTGTGCACCAGTACTTTACTCTATCTCGCAGCGGAATGAAAACCTGCGCGGCAAATTCCACAAAGTCGGCAATGTTTTCTTCCTTCTCGAAGGCACCTTTTTTCTCAAACCACATGGGGTGGCAGAAATGATGCAGGGTGATCATCGGCTCAATCCCAGCTGCTAAAAGACTATCGACAACGTCTGAATAATGCTGAATTGCCGCGGCATCAACAACACCTTCCTCTGGCATGATCTTGCTCCACGAAACCGAGAAACGATAGCTCTTCACGCCCAATTCCTGCATCAGTTTGATGTCTTC
>JBJOHR010000199.1:0-36065 GCA_046047575.1 Bacteroidota bacterium
AATGATACGGCAACAACACAAAACTAAAAAGTGCTCTAAACTCTTTCAAAAAACAACGCAATTCATATCTTCTCTATGCTTCGTAAGATGCGTGTTGATTTCACAGGATTGGAGATCAGGATAGAAACCCAACTCACCGAAGAACATCCACGTGTTTTTGATGAGATCAATATGAAATACATCGTCTCGGGAAAGGAACTTGACAAGGCCAAAGTTGAAAAGGCCATCACACTTTCGTACGATAAATATTGCGGTGTTTCGGCCATGCTTAAGAAGAACGGACCGATCACATACAGTATCGAATACGTGGATTAATACTTCGGTAATTCCTCGATCAGTTTGAGGATGCGGTTGGCTTTTTCGTCTTCGGTCTTGGCGTCCTGCAACCAACCGAGATAATTGTTCTGAAGGAATTCGCTCAGACCGTTGAATTTGTCCATCAGTTCTTGCGGTTCATTTTCCAGACACAACATCAATTCTTCCCGGATCTGTTCTGAGATCTTGTCTTCGTAAAGGGTGATGTGAACAGTGTCCCCAGCTTCTTTCCCGATTTTTTTGCGGATGGCGGCATTGACGGGAAAGAACAATTGCCCATTTCCCATTGGCTGTAGTTTGGACCGCTCTATCTCATAACCGTCCACGCTGCCTTTTACCCGAACCCAACCGAAAGGCGTGTGCGGGTTTTTTAGAACCTCAGGTATGGCCGCGTATGTCCAGCCGCCCTTGCCTGGAAACTTTTCGAGGAGATATTCCTTGTCAACGAGAGGCTTGTCCACCCAGAGTTATTCGTTTCGCGTTTTCAAAACCAACATCTTCTCATCCTTCACCGTGCCGACCAAAAGCAGATTGCCGAAAGGTGCGGCCACGGAGGTGGCGGATACTTGAGAACCATCGTTGGCATAGATGCTTTCAACATCGAAGTCACCTTTGCTGCGATACGAAACTTTGATGATCTCTGAAGGGGCTGTTTCGCTTTTCCCTTTGGCGTAGGCTGCAAAACTCAACAGTTTGGGATGACAACCGCTCCAGATGTTTCCGTTGGCATCGAACTCAAGATTATCGACACCTGAGCCGGACGGAATGTTCTCGACAAAGGTGAGCGCGCCATCTTCTTCCGGCTGATAAACCTGAATTCGGAATTTACGCGGAGATGCGACAAAAAGAAGGTTTCGGCTTGCATCGTAGTTGATGCCATTTGCAAAGGCGATCCCGCTGGCGGCCTCGGTAAAATTCTGTCCGTCAAAATAGAGCACGTTCGATGCTGCCCAACCACCGTAATCCTCCACCAAACGGCCAAATCCCTCCGGGTTTTTGTGGTCGTTGGTCACATAAAAGCGGTTTTCGTCAAGCAGGACAATATCGTTGGGGCTCACCAATTTGGTTGAACGTTCGGTGCGTACATGGGTCAGGGTCTTACCCACCAGCGTAAAGATCTCGATGGAATGTTCATCCAGCATGTGATTTACGACTGCGATCGTATAGACGCTATCGCGTTTGAACATGGAAATGCCGTGTGGTGCAAACGGTTTTCCGAAGTTGGAGGTGAGGTGAGTGAGCACAAAATTGCCGCTCTTCAATTCCATGTAATAGAGCCCACCTTTTTCCTGTTCGGTTGGTGGGAACTCCAATCGTGCGGTGGCGGATACAATTGCGAAGCTGTCTTCCAGACTGACGGTAATGTCTTCGGCTCCTTTGATAGGAATCTCCATCACGGTTTCTCCCTCAAAACGGTTCTCAACGTTTCGCAAAAGCCCCGTGGAAACGAAGTCGTAGAACACATAACCGACCAGAAATAGGAAGAAAAGAAGGAGGACTTTGGTGGACGTTTTCATGGGGAAGGTTTCACTAAAAGTAACTTTTCCCCAACTAGAAATACTCTGGTTTCGGTGCTTATTCTCTAACGATGGAGAAAGTCGAATCACCGAAAGATTTCACGGTGATTTTCAGTCCTGACAGTTGGCCTTCAGAAGCGGTTTGGCCGTTGCGCGTAATGGAAATGCTCATCCATTCTTGGCCACTTTGAAATGTGAAGACCTTCAGGTCGTCATCGTTTGGTTCAATCCCATTGCGCATGAATTGCTGCACAGAATATTCCAGATCAAATTCTGAAATTGTCAGTTTCTCCGATTCTGAAGCGGCAAAATTCCCATGCGGAATGTGAACCGTTGCGTTCGGTAACGCAAAAATTTGAATGGAGGATTTTGCAGAAACCAGCTTCCAAGGAGTCAGGCTTAGCCCAACTCCCAGAAAACTGATTCTCTGAATGAATTCCTTTCGTTTCATGAATCGAACTCTTCGATCAAAACGCCCATTTTGCCCATTTGGTAATCGCGCAATGCCTGCATGATCTCCGTTTGGTTGTTCATTACGAATGGGCCGTAAGTGGCCAATGGTTCGTTGATCGGTTCGCCCGCCAGTAGAATGGCGCGTGTGTCCTCCAGCCCTTCAAATGCAATGCTTTCGCCATCGTTCTTGAACCATGTGAGGTCTTTCTTCTTGGCGGTGGTGCCATCAAAGCTCAATTTGCCATCCAATTGATAAACAAACGCGTTGAAGCTCTTCGGTAACTCTACTTCCATCTTTCCACCTTTCTGAATGTCGAATCGCATGACCAACATCGGTGTCATCAGTTCGATTGGCCCTTCTTTGCCCAATGCTTTACCAGCCACAATTCCAGCTTTCACTTTTCCGTCTGCGGAAGTAACGGTCGGGGTTTTCTCGGCCGTCAACGGCTGATACTTGGCAGGTTCCATTTTCCGCGAAGCAGGTGTGTTGGCCCAAAACTGGATGAACTCAAAATCGCCTCCGTTCTCTGCCATAATTTTTGGTGGTCGTTCGCTATGGATGATGCCTTTGCCGCTGTTCATCCACTGCGCTCCGCCCGCTTCAATGATGCTCTTCGTTCCCAATGAATCGCGGTGATGGACCGCTCCTTTGAAAATGAGCGTGACAGGCGAAAAACCGCGGTGTGGGTGCGGTCCAACGCCCAATTCTCGTTCATGCTTACCGCCAGGAAGTGTGTCATCCCAATGGTGAACAAGTAGAAAAGGATCGATCTGATCTACGCCATGCATCGGCAGCGGTTGATCCAAAAGAATGCCGCCCATATTCACTCGTTGGGCGGGTATTACTCGGTTGATTGTCCGTTTCATAAAACTAAATTAATGTTTAAACATTGATTTAACAATCGGTGGAGGAAAGAGTTCAACTACGTTAGGCTTGATGCAACAAACCCTAACTGGAATGGTCATATATGATATTCCAATCATCTCCAAAGCGTTTCCAGATCAATGTGAAAAGGCCGTGAGGCTCGTCTGATTCGCGGGTAAGCTTCCATTTGCCCGTGACTAGGTAATGGTCGTTACCAAGAGGTTCGAGGTTAATCAGTTCGAAGTTCAAAGTGCCCATCGCGTTCTTGTTCGGATAGGTTCTCCTGTAATTATTGAGTGTTGCCTGCCAACCGTAGTTGATACCAGATTTGCCAATGAATCGCAGTGAATCGGAGTTCCAATAACCCTGCATGAAACACTCGATGTCTCCTTGGTTCCAGCAGTCCTGCTGCTGGGCCAGCACGGTTCGGATCTTTTCCTCGGCTTTCATATCAGGCGATGTTGGACTTTGGCAGGAAAAAAGAAATGCTGAAAAAATTAGAGCGATCGGTTTCATTGGATAAAAATAACCCCGAAAACGATTCCGCTTTCGGGGTTGTGAAACTGACGAATTACAGTTGTTACTGCGCTTTGATCAAGGCTTTTTTGTCTGACATGCGTTTCTCTCGCATTTCCATTTTCTCTTTCTGTTTGGCATCCAGCACTTTCCTTTGGTCTGGAGTAAGTAAACCCCTTACTTTCAATTCGCTAGCTGTGCGGGTCTTTTCCATCTCGGCCTTCAACTTTGCTTGTTCATCTATAAGTTGGTTGATCTGCCTCTGGTCGGGATTTTCGGACGATTTCATCTCCATCATTTTGGCCCGCAGCTTCTTCATTTCTTGACGCTGGGGTTCCATTTGCTTTCTGCTTTCTTCTTTTATCTGCTTGATCTGTGCTTTTTGATCCTCGGTCAAATCGGGTATTTCATCTAGCATTGCCTGATGTTTACCGTGTTTTCCCTGATGCATTTCTTTGGATTGAGCTGCGTCTTGTGCTAAGCTGGTTCCCATCAGCAAGGCAACTACTCCAATGGTTGACATTAACTTTTTCATGATTCCTTGATTTTAAGTGTTTGTGATGCTCTGATGCCAATAATACTGCCAAGGTTTAATTGGCCAGCGAAATTCTCTCTGCTTCTTTACTTACAATGGCCATGAAGGTTGCATTCGGTAAGAGTCCGAATTCGTCCTGACTGAATTCAGCATTGAGCCGATCTACGAAGTACATCTCTATTTCACCTTTGTTCTTTGCCTTTATTTTTCCCCGAGGTGTGCAGACGAAGTGATTCTTGATCAACTCATAGGTGGAACCGCTCACGTTCACCTTCATCACTTCGCCACTGCTTTCCATTCTGGCGGCCGTGTTCACGGCATCTCCCCAAATATCGAATGCGAATTTGTTCTTGCCTACCACGCCCGAGATGACACTTCCCGTATGGATACCCAAGCGAAGTTGCCAGGCTTTTTCACCCTTCAGTTCCTTGATCTTGTTGAGATCCTGCAGTTTGGCGATCATTTCGAGCCCTGCAGCAACCACAGATAATGGGTTGGTAATGGTTCGGGTAGGAATGCCGCCAGCAGCCATGTAGGCATCGCCTATTGTCTTGATCTTCTCTATCCCGTATTTGTCCATCACTTCATCGAACATGCGGAAGTGCTCGTCCAATGACCTTACCAGTTCTTCGTGGGTTATGCCTTCAGTAATGTTGGTAAAGCCAACGAAATCTGTGAAAAGCACAGAGACACGGTCGTATTGCTGTACCGATGCGTAGCCTTTGAGCTTGAGTTCTTCGGCCGTCTCGTGCGGAAGGATATTCAGCAGGAGTTCGTCTGACCGTTCTTTCTCTTGCCGCAATTCAAATGTGCGTTCGTCCACTTTCTGCTGTAGTTTGAGTCGTTCGGCCAAATGCCTTCTTTCGCGCAGCTTGATAATTCCAAACACGATCAAGACAACAACAAGAATGGCCAGCGAAATGAACCACCATGTGAAATAAATGGGAGGAAGCACCACAAAGTTGAATGTGGCTGGTTTTTCAGTCCAAATGCCCGAAGAACCGATGGCCCTCACTTGAAATTCATGCTTTCCTGCGGGGATATTCGACAACTGTATGGTTTGCGAAGCCTCCATCACCGACCATTCGTCAGAGTAACCATTCAATCTCCACTGATAACGCACCTTTTCTGGCAAACGGAGGTCGATGGCATTGAATGAAATTGTCAGATCATTGGCCAAGAATGGCAGTTCAAGGTCTTTCGGCAGGCCAAAATATCCAGTTGTACCAGATGTGAAATCTGCCAGATTCCAGAGATCGTTGTTGAAGCTGAGGTGCACATCGGTAATATGGATCAACGGGGCGACCATGGCTTTTCCGTTTGAAGCCTGACTAAATCGAGTGGCCCCGCGAATGGTTCCGAACCAGATATTGCCGTTTTGATCAACACAGGACGCATTCAAGTTGGTTTCCATTCCCGCAAAGCCCTCAGCCCGACCAAAGTGGGTAACTGTGGCTATTTCCGAGTTCCGCGTAAGGTTTATCCTGTCTACCCCGGAAACAGTTCCAACCCACAGCGTCCCTTTTTCGTCCATCAATAGTTGGTGAATGTCTCTGGCGGAAAGACCATCCTCAAGGTCAAAATGGGCAAACTGGTCTTGAGAAATTGAATCGGTAGAACTTGAAAATCGATATAACCCATTGGTTCGGGTTGCCAGCCACAAGAACCCTTTCGGGTCGAGCTTCATTGCGCTCACGTTAAGCAAACCCTCGGGAACATTAGGTAGTTCGAAGTATTCTCCGTTGAACACCATTGGCGCTGAACGTAAATAACCGATCCAGATTCGACCTCGTGCATCAGCACAGATGCTTGCAACCTGACTTTCGTTGATGTCGGGATTGCTGTGGTATTGGTTGAAGTTGTAATTACCCAGATGGAATTGAAATCGGGTTACGCCTTGCGAACTTCCGATCCAAACACTGCCATCGGCATCAAAATGCAAGGCCTTCACATCCTCCAAAAATGGTTGTCCATCGCTCAAGAACCACTGGTGTTGGGTTCCATTATGAACAAGAATTCCCTGATCCGTTCCGATCCAAACGGTGCCGTCAGGATGATTCACAATCGTGTTGATGGTGCGTTTTGATAAGATGCCGGTAAGTTGGTTATCGGTCAATTTGAACTCATTCTTATCGATTCCGATAATGGCAAGGCCTTGAAGTGTTCCGAGCCAGATCTCGTCTTTGTGGTCAAAAACGCTGAGCACCTGTTCGCTTGGCAGGCCATCGTTTTTGGTAAAATGAATGAACTCCTCACCCGAAAAACGACAGATACCGCCAAAGTGCGTTGCAAACCACAAATTGCCCGAACGGTCTTTAATGATCTGGCGAATGCGATCATTGCTTAGACCATTTTTACTCGTGAACGAATCGAACCGCTTTCCATCATAGCTTGAAACGCCATCTTGCGTTCCGAACCACATAGTGCCGGATTGGTCCTGACTGATAGCGCGGATGCGGTTACTGATCAATCCATTGTCGGTGTTGAACTTTGCGAACGTGTCCGAAGTTTTGCAGACCACTCCATTTTCGGTACCGATCCAAATAGCGCCTTTCCTGTCTTCAAACAACACCAAAGCAAGCTCCTGATCAGTAAATTCTTCGTAGTTCCACTTGTCTGTGTTGTTCCCGTTCAGATGACAGACACCAGCATCGGTTCCGAACCAAACATTTCCTTTTGAATCTGTAAGGCACGCGCGCACCGTATTGCTGGTCAGTTGATCGTCCATGTCGAACACGGTCACGTTCAGATTCTCACCATCGAAATGAAGTCGATTTACACCACCTCCGAATGTACCGATCCAAATATCGCCTGCCTGATCTTGTGTAATGCATCTGATGTAATTGTTGGAAATACCATCTTCAGTATTGAAGGTGGAGAATTGGATGCCATCAAATCTAGAAAGGCCGCTACCGTCAGTTCCGACCCAGATGCGGCCGTCACGGTCTTCGTAAATACATCTGACCGTGTTGTCAGCCAGGCCATGCTCAGTGGTATAGCTAAAGAATTCTCTACCATCGAACCTTGAAAGTCCACCACCCTCGGTACCGATCCAAAGAAACCCTCGACTGTCTTCTAAAAGGCAGTAAACGCTGCTCCGAGGAAGACCTTCCTCAACACTGAAAGTTTTGAAGTTATACTGCTGTGCGTATGCCGCCTCAACCGCGAAAATGGAAATGAGGAATGCAAGAAAGTTCTGTCGCAACACGATAGCTTTCGGTAAAAATAGTCAACCATTCTTGGTCAGGAATGCAATTGACACCTTCTGTTCGCCAAGATTTACGAACTATTCTGTTATTTGGCGATACTGAAAATGTCAATGCCAAACAGATCAATGATAATAGTTGCAGGAGGTAGTGGAACTCGAATGGGTTCCGATCTGCCAAAGCAATTCATTGATATTGTTGGAAAACCGATCCTGATGCATACGCTCGAAGCGCTACATCGAATTGACCCATCCATGCAATTGGTTCTGGTGCTTCCAAAAGATCAGTTCGGATATTGGGAAGAGTTGGTTGAGAAACACCGATTCACGGTTCCATTCCAATTGTGCGAAGGAGGAGCTACACGATTCCTCTCGGTGGCAAGTGGGCTTAAAGAGGTGGCCGGTAATTTGGTTGGCGTGCACGATGGGGTAAGGCCGTTTGTTGAATCTCCCATGGTCAATGCTTGTTTTGAAGCAGCAAGAGTTAATGGCGCGGCTGTGCCGGTTGTTCCTATGGTGCAGAGTTTACGGAAGGTGGAAGGAAGCGAAAGTCGGTCTGTGAATAGGGAAATGTACCGTGCGGTTCAAACACCTCAGTGCTTTCGAACGGATATTCTGAAGAATGCCTTTGCCCATGCTGCGGGGACAGACTATTCTGACGATGCCACCGTTGTAGAAGCATTCGGTCAAAGGGTGGAATTGGTGGAGGGCGATCTGATGAATATCAAGATAACTTCGCCTATGGATCTACAACTTGCTGAATTGATAGCTACAAGACGAACATTGTCACAATGAATTAACATTTTCGTGTTGATAGAATAACTGATTCGAACAGAACCTTATGTTGCTTGGAGAGGTATAATTGCGCTGAACACTACAGGGAAAGAAATGACAAAACAGGTTTTTGGGACCAAATTGAATTCCGCAGGATTGTTGCTCGCACCGATACTCGTATTCGCTGTACTTCTCATTTCTGAGCCGGTTATGCTTTTCGGATGGGCTGGAACCTCCAACGAAGTGACAAAATCTGAAACTGACCCTTACCCTCACAAGCAGCACAATTACATCAACGTACAAATAGACAGTTCCTTAGCCTATGCACCTTCCCTGATAAAGGCAGGCCTTGTTTACGATTACACCGAAAATCGTCTGGTATGGGAGAAGAATCTTGAACAGCAGTTTCCCATTGCCTCGCTCACTAAGATGATGGTAGCGTTGATCACCATGGAGCAGATCGCAGCAGGCAACGTACGGTTGGAAGATGAGGTTAATATCAGTCAGAATGCGACTTTGGTGGGTGGATCAAGGGTCTACCTAAAGGCCGGTCAGAAACTGTCTGTTTCCGATCTTTTGGAAGCCGCCATGATCCGATCCGGTAACGATGCCGCGTACGCATTGGCCGAGCATATTGGTGGAACGGAAGCAGATTTTGTGTCTGTTATGAACGAGAAGGCCGAAGACCTTGGAATGGAAAACACCTGTTTCTCTAACTCGACCGGCATGCCGGTCCGCTCCAAAGAATTGGCCGATAATGAATCTACCGCTGCAGATCTTCTGTTGATGGCACGGGAACTTGTGAAGCACGAAGGAATTTTCGACATGACGGCCAAAAGCACGGATGACATTCGCAATGCTAACGGTCTGTACAATTATGAGAACCGAAACACCCTTGTGAAGGATTTTGCTGAGATCGATGGGCTTAAGACCGGCTTTACCAATGCGGCCAAGTATTGCATTGTAGCCACGTCAAAACGATGTGATCACCGAGTGATCACGATCCTGTTGGGCGTAGAAACCAAGTATCAGCGCTACGATATTGCGGTCAATCTCTTCAATAATTACTATTCTACGATCGGGCTTGGCAAACTTGGCGAGAAATTTGAGGAAACGGCCAGTGCCAATTGAACTACTAACTTCTTACTCTTAGACCATGAGAATTTTTGCCTTGATGCTCTTAGCATCGCTCACGTTGAACGCCTTTGCTCAAAAAAAGACCGAGTTAAGTTGGCCTGCCATGCCGCTCGATCCGAAAACCAATCTGATTACCTATTCAGAAGTTCCTGAAGTAGCTGGGGTTTCCTCTGCCGACCTGTTTGACCGTGCTATGAAGTGGGGCGGAGAATACTTCAAGAATTTTGCGGAGAAGTTGAAGAAGCAAGACAAGGCAGCAGGTGAGCTGGAGATATTCTACAGGTTCCCGATCTATGCTTATGATAGCAAAGGCGTTAAGACGACTACAAAGCAAGGTTTGGCGCAGTTTACGCTTACCATCATGTTCAAAGATGGAAGATACAAGTACACTATCACCGATCTTAATCTGAAAGCCACCAGCTACATGCCATTGGAGCCATGGTTGGACAGAGAAGACGCTAACGCCCAGAACCATTCGTACTACCTGACCGATATCGATAACGAAATTCGGGAGGTGATAAAAAGTATGAAGGAAGGATTAGCCAGCGCAGGCGATAAATCGTCTGATGAGTGGTAAAATCAGATGATCCGCTGAACAGAAGCGGAAGAGATATCTCCTGACCGAGTATCAACATCCTTCAGCCAAAGAACACCAGGCAGTTTCCCTTTTTGGAAACTGCCTTTTTCTTGTTCCATGTTCAGCGCACAAGCCCCATTCAATGTGGCCATTTTCAACAACTCAGGTAGCATTACCTGCCGATGATGCTTCTGAATGAGTTGCAGTTCATTCAGCACACTGAGTTGATGATTGCTTGCCAAACTATCTGTTCCAATGCAAACGGAGGCTCCTTTGGCCAGCCAAGCTGGAATGTTCGGAACTCGGTTCTCGATGTATAGGTTGGCGTTAGGGCAAGCGCACCAGAACAGACCGTCCCGTTCTTCCAAAGCATGCTGCATCTCGTCAGGCGTTGTGCAGGTATTGTGAACCAACATCAAGCGGATATGCTCAGGCAATTGAGGTAAAGCGTAATCGAGTGCACTTCGTTTCTGCGGGTTCCAATCACTGAAATCAGCACCGAAACCTTTGAATGTCTCAACCAAAGCACCCGTTCCCGAAACGAACATCTCATCTTCACTTTCGGTCTCTTGATTATGCATACTTATGGGGCCCGGAAACATTGCCTGTTGCCTGCGGATGCCTTGGAAAAGTGATTCGCTCACGGAATAGGGCGCATGAGGCACGATGGTCACCTTGAGACCGGCATGCTTGAAGACTTCGGCAACCTTCACACCTTGATGCAGCACTTGGCCAGCCTTAAGCGGGTCGAACGAAAAGACCTCTACAAATGAATGGTAAGCGATCTTACTGGCCCGTTTGGTTTCCAGCGTATCAGCCGTATTGCAGATGTCGCCAACGGCTTGAATTCCGTTGCGCCACATTTCCTCATCTGCCTGTGCAATCCTTTCGCTCTTTTCTTCTGCGTTTTCTTCCCGTCTTGTAACGATCTCTGTGATGAATTTGGGCAAGCCCGTTTTCTCTGCCACCACATTTTTCATGTGCGACAGTTCTAGGTGACAATGTGCGTTAACGAAGCCAGGACAAAGAATGCCTGCGAATCGTTCTATTCGGCTTGCTTCCGGTGCATTCTCATCATCTTCCTGAAGCACATCCTTGATCATGCCGTTGGCACTGACCACCAGAACTCCATTTGGGACAGGATTGCTTGAAATGGGAAAGATGAAGTCTGCGGAAAGGAATCGCATGGTTAGCCTGTATCTTTGCACGCCATGGCCGAAAAACAGGACATACGTACTTTGTCGGACGATGAAATTAGCTCATTTTTCATCGCCAATGGAGAAAAGGCTTTCCGTGCAAAACAGGTGAGCGAATGGCTTTGGAAGAAGGCCGTTCATTCGTTTGACGATATGACCAACCTTTCGCGGTCAACCCGCGATCTTCTTTCCGAGCATTTTGTGATCAATGCGGTCAAGGTTGATGAGATGCAGAAGAGCGAAGACCGGACCATCAAAAGTTCGTTCAAAACTGCCGATGGCAAGTTCGTAGAAGGTGTTCTCATTCCAACGGCAAGCAGAATGACCGCCTGCATATCGTCTCAGGTCGGCTGTAGTCTTAGCTGTAAGTTCTGCGCCACGGGCCGGTTGGACAGGTTGCGGAACTTGAACGCAGACGAGATATTCGATCAGGTAGTGCATATTTCCCGTCAGGCCGAAACGGAATACGGCATACCGCTGAGCAATATCGTGTATATGGGAATGGGCGAACCCTTGCTTAACTACAGTAATGTGTTGCAAAGCATTGAACGAATAACATCGGATAACGGATTGGGGATGTCGCCAAAACGGATAACGGTTTCCACGGCCGGAATCGCTAAAATGATTCACCGATTGGCTGATGATAAGGTCAAGTTCAATCTGGCTTTGTCGCTGCATGCCGCCAACGAAAAAAAGCGCGACTACATCATGCCGATAAACGAGTCGAACAACCTGACCATATTGGCAACGGAAATGCGCTACTTCTACGATCAGACCGGAACGCGCCCAACGCTAGAGTACATCATCTTCAAGGATTTCAACGACTCGCTGGAAGACGCTCGGGAATTGGCAGATTTCTGCAAGGATTTTCCCACCAAGATCAACATTATCGAGTATAATCCTATTGACGGAGGCGAGTTCAAAAAAGCTGATATAGCCAAAACCGACAGGTTCAAATTGTATTTGGAAGAACGGAATCTGATCGTGAACATCAGAAGGAGTAGGGGCAAGGACATAGATGCCGCATGTGGGCAATTGGCGAATAAACTGTCGGCCTAAGGTCTTATTCCGGCTTAAGCCATCGTTTTCTGCCCCAATTCATTATACGTTTTTCTACCAGTTCGTAGGATATGATGGCGGTTCCGCACGAAATCGCGAACACCAATGTGTAGAATACCACATTAGAAGCAAGGCTGGCCATATATGACGGGCGAATTGCATTGAAGAGAAGTAACGATAACATGGAAGTGATAGGATGATACATGTAGATACCATACGACACTTGGCCTAAATAATTGAGAGGTTTCCATTTTTCCAACCGGATGAACGTTCTTGGATTGCATGCCACATTCACAATAATTATGCTGAAAAGCACAGCATATACTTCGTCACTTATTGGCCCGAAATGACTGTCAGTGAAGTAAAATGCTGCTACAATCAGCAAGGATAAAACCTCTGTAATACGATTCACCAGGAACTTTTTGATCACTGGAAACTCTATTATGATGATCGCTGATATTCCTCCAACCGTCATGGCATCGATCTTAAAGACGGAAATGAACCCATGAAGCAAGGGCCAATCCAAAGCACCCGAAACATATCTGGTGGTCCAAACAACCATTAGAACACCCAGAAGTAGTTTCATGGACGCTGTTCTGAACCACTTCATCAGCAACGGCCAAATGAGGTAGAATTGTTCTTCAACGCCTATTGACCATGTGTGTCCTATGTATTCAAACGTTCCAAAGAAAAGGCTCAAGTTCGGAAGCACGATAAGAAAAAAAGCAGTGGACCAACCACGCTGATTCGCATTCAATTGCGAAAGGCTATCAACGAACTCGGAATTGTGCGCCATAAAGGATGCCTGAGGAATGATATAAAGCCCAAGCACTACAATGAAATAGTATAGAGGCCAAATTCGAACAATCCGCTTCTTATAGAAGTTGCTTACCGAAAAGTTGTTCTCCAGCAATTTGGCTTTGATGATGTGAGTGATTAGGAATCCACTCAGTACAAAGAAGAAGATCACCGCCAAATGACCCCCTTGAAAAAGCCACGGAAACTGATGGAAGTAACACTTGTAGCCATGAAACCCTTTGATCTGCTCAGTGTGCCCTATTAGCACCATGGAGGCTGCAATGAACCTCAGCGCATTCAGGTTCGGGAAATAAGTTGCTAAGCCTGTGTTGGTCATACGATTTGACAACTGCTGGTTTACGCAACCATAGTTGTTTGCCTTATACATTCAATGATCCGAAGGAAACGAAAAAAGTTTAGACGTACATTCGCTGCCATGGCATCGTTGAATGACATACAGAAACCCATCCGACTTGAAATGGAGGAATTTGAAGGGCGTTTCCGCTCTTCAATGAGGAGCGAGGTTGCGCTGCTCGATAAGATCACCCATTACATCGTGAAGCGGAAAGGCAAGCAGATGCGCCCCATGTTCGTGTTTCTAACTGCCAAAATGCTGGACGATACGAACGACACCACCTACCGCGCTGCAACGCTAATAGAGTTGCTTCATACGGCCACCTTGGTGCATGACGATGTGGTGGACGATTCGCAGAAGCGCAGAGGATTTTTCAGCATCAATGCTTTATGGAAGAACAAGGTTGCTGTGCTTGTTGGCGATTATCTGCTCAGTCGGGGTCTGCTGCTATCTGTCAAGCATAAGGATTATCGCTTATTGGAGATAACCTCCAATTCGGTGCGTGAAATGAGCGAAGGCGAGCTCCTTCAGATGGAAAAGGCTCGCAAACTTGACATTACCGAAGAGATCTACTTCAACATCATCCGACAGAAAACGGCCTCGCTAATTGCGAGTTGTTGTGCCTCGGGTGCGGCCAGCGTTTCGGAAGACGACCAATTGATCGAGAAAATGCGCTTGTTCGGGGAAACAGTTGGTATTGCTTTTCAGATCCGGGACGACCTTTTTGATTACGGAACCGACAGCAGCATTGGAAAACCTACCGGTATCGATATCAAGGAAAAGAAGATGACGCTGCCGCTGATCTATGCGCTCAACAACTCTGACCGCTCTGAAAAACGCTTCATCATCAATACGGTTAAGAACCATAATGCTGACGAGAAGCGGGTTGGAGAGGTTATAGACCTGGTGCGTAAAAAAGGCGGAATAGAATACACTACCAAACGAATGAACGAGTACCGCGACAAGGCGCTCGGTATGCTTTCAGAATTCCCCGACAACGCTGCGCGTCAATCTTTAGGGCAGCTGGTCAATTTTGTGATCGACAGGACGAAGTAGCCTTTAAGAAAGCAACTGCCTTACAACGGTAGAGATGGTTTTTCCATCGGCTTTGCCAGCCAGTTCTGTAGAAGCGGCTCCCATCACCTTACCCATGTCCTGTGGCCCAGATGCTCCTACCTTATCAATGATCGCTTTAATGATCGGCTTCAACTCATCCTCAGAAAGCTGTTTCGGAAGATAGCGTTCTATGATCGCAGCCTCAGCCAATTCGGGATCGGCCAGATCGTTCCTGCCCTGTGCCTTATACAATTCAGCACTTTCCTTGCGTTGTTTCACCAGTTTCTGTAGCATTTTGATCCCAGCCTGTTCATCCGTTTCACCACCTCCTTTTTCGGTGGCTGCCAACAGCAATTGCGATTTGATGGCCCGCAAAGCAGTCAGCGTGGTGGTATCCTTCGCCTTCATGGCGGTTTTCAGGTCGTTATTTATCTGGTCGGTTAAGCTCATATCTTAAGTCAGTTATCTGATGTCTGAATTCTAATTCCCAAAGCTACCAACAATCTTGGCAAGCGTTGGTCGGTCCATAACATGTTTTCCCTCAAAGGTCCAAACGCATATGTCCATGCCGATTTTCTTCATTTCGTCCAGCTTTTGATTCATGTCCACATCCTTCAGAAACTGGTCCTCGTTACCGTAGGCATAATGCAAGGGCAATCCGGTAAAAACATCGGATTGGAGTGTGGTGTCCACATCATGTGGAAACGAACCCGCCCACATGATCAATTGCTTTGGGCGGATGTTGTTGTTAGCCATCCATCTGATGGCAGTTGCCGTTCCCTGAGAAAAACCCAGAACGATCAGGTTGATGTTCTGATCCTTCGGATCGATGTTGCAATCCTTCAGAACCGCATTGATGTAATTTGATTGGTCTGAAACCTCCGTTTCGCGGTCTTGCTTGGTCATCCAACTGGCACCGACACGACCCGAAAGTCCATCCACATAGAAGCGAGAAAGACCTTCCACAGCAATGATGGTGTTACTTTCCAAATCCAATTCTTCGAAGTGTTTGATGAAGTATTCGGCCAGCTGACCATAGCCATGAAAGACGATCCATATATTTTTTGTCGTGGGCTGTACAGAACCCAGCCTGAAATAGCGGCCAGTTCTGGGAACTTCGACAAACGACTTGGTGGGTTGTGGGGTGTTAAAGCTCATTCGTCTAACAGATCATGCGATTCGTCTAATAATACGTGAAACTCGTAACGTATTGGGTAGTTTAAGTGTTCTCATCTCGACCATTTAAACCTAGTATTGTTGGCGTTCCAAAAGTATATCATTCTAGTGCTGTTGGCCACTTTTGTCGGTGTGCGCGGCTATGCTCAGTGTCTTTCGCTCCCAACAGCACTTGAAACGCAGCTGCACGAAGCCAACGGGATCTTTGAAGGAAAGGTGGTGGCTCAAGCATCATTCATGGGCACAGATGGCAATATCTACACTTCCAATCACGTGGAGGTATGCCGAGTGTTGAAGGGTAGTGTAGGGTTTGAGGCCGATATTGTAACCGAAGGCGGAGTGTACGGGGATCTGATGCAGTTGGTAACACCTGGCGTCAGTTTAGCCGTTGGCGATTATGGTCTGGTGGTGACCAACACGGACGAGCATCGCTCCATTGCACAACTGGCCCGATCGTTCTATCCTATTGACGAACGGACGGGTGCTGTATCGCGACTGAAAGGAGTGGAACACCGCGAACAACTTTACGGTCTCGTTGCCGGAATTACAGGTTCGGATGTCATTGAACTGAGAAGAATATCACTTCTCGAGGAGAATTCTGGTAGCAGAAGTACTCCGGAAATAAGTTCTGTTGACCCCGTTCAGGTAACAGCCGGAACGCAGACAGTGATCACCATTACGGGCTCCAATTTCGGGGCTGAACAAGGCAACGGAAGAGTTGCTTTCCGAAATGCTGATGACGGTGGGCAGAGCTATGTCTCCATTGCTCCCGGACCTCATTATTTATCATGGTCAGATACCGAGGTACAGCTTTATGTGCCATCTGCCACGCTCTATGACCAAGCTGTGGCAGGTTCAGGAACCATCCGTGTGATCAATGATGCTGGAATGGTTGCACAAAGCTCGCAGCAACTGGCTGTGAATTTTGCCAAAAGCGAGGTCATCTATACCGAGCAGCTGAGCAGCACTTTGCTTATTGGAGATCAGACCGGTGGGTACATTTTCACCCCGAACAACAACTTTGTTTATGCCACCAACGGAACAGGAATGGCCAGCAAGGTCTTGCAGAAATGGGCATGTAACACAGGTGTCAACTTCTCATTGTCTTCAGATGTTGTCAACTCTACAGCCTATGCGAATGACGATGTCAATCTGCTCGGTTTTTCGGCTTCTGGGCAGTTGCCAAGTTACCTGCTTGGCAGAACGGTGACCACCTTCTCGGGCTGCGGTGGTTCCAATGGACTGCAATGGAACCTCATTGAAGTTGATATTCTGTTGAACAGTGACCTCAACTGGTGGACCGATGAAGGCCAACCCATGTCGGGAACCTTCGACCTGGAAACAGCCTTGCTGCACGAGCTGGGGCACGCAATGCTTTTGCAACACAACAATGATCCGGCATCGCCCATGTACTTCCAACTGACCGAAGGCAGCATGAGACGGAACCTTTATGACCCGTCATTGGAAGGAGGTAACTATGTAGTAACCCAAAGCGTGGAAGCGACCAACACCTGCGGACAAGAATTGCATCAATACTTTGAATCCTCTAACTGCGATCTGAGCGTGATCAATGGCCTTGATGAGAGTTCCGAAAGCACCATTTCCGCTTTCCCGAATCCATTTCAAGATCAGGTCACCATCTCAGGCGATTGGAGCCCAGGAACTACATTCTGCTTGGTCGATGCTACTGGCCGTAGGGTTCTGAGCGGTGTGCTTAACGCAGACAACCAAACGGTGGGCGCCACAGCGTTGCCTAGGGGCATGTATCTTCTTGAAGTGCGAGATGATGCTGGCCTGCACATGCAGCGCTTGATCAAAAACTGATTCCTTTGCTGTATGAAAGCAGCAGTTGCAGGTTCTACGGGATTCATCGGATCCATACTCATCGATCTACTTAAATCGGATGATGCGTTCTCTTCCGTTCAGGTTCTGACCAGAAGGAAGCTGGAACTTCCGAACAAGTTCACATCATTGGTCGTGGCCGATCTGGCCCAACAACCCTTGGACTCAATAGATGTGGCCTTTTGCGCCTTGGGCACCACCATTGCCACTGCGGGGTCGCAAGAAGCATTCTATCACGTTGACCACGACCTTGTATTGGCCTTTGCAAACAATGCCAAGAAAGCCGGAGCTACCAGATTCGTGCTCGTATCTTCGGTGGGAGCTGACGCGAGGTCGGGCAATTTCTATCTGCGTGTAAAGGGAGAAACTGAACAGGACCTACAGAAGCTCGGTTTCGGATCGCTCATCATCCTACGGCCTTCCATGCTCATGGGCGAAAGGAAGGAGTTCCGACTTGGCGAACTCATAGGCAAAGGGGTGATGACCATTTTCAATCCGCTCATGTTGGGGCCAATGGCCAAATACCGTGGTATTCAGGGCAAGACCGTGGCAAATGCCATGGTAAAACTCGGTAGAGAAGATCTGGCTGGCGTTCATATCTTAGAAGGAAACGACCTTCAGGCGTTCTCCTGAATCTTCGTTTTGTCTGATTTAACGAAGATGCTGATCCAAATAGCTCTTGAAACCCGAAAAATTGGAGGGAACAGGATCAAAATCGCGGTGGCATTCAGGCCCAGATACCACAGAATGTCAAAGTGCCATAGCACGATCATTGCCACAAAAACGGCCACGCTCAATGCAATGGTCAGCGCGTAGCTGATGTACATGGCGCCATAGTAAAAGCCTGGTTCCAACCAATACTTCTGTTCGCACACCGGACATTTGTCGTGCATCCTATCCAGATCCGAAAAGCTATATGGGTTTTTTGTGAGAAAGAGATCACCTTGGTGGCAACGAGGGCATTTCAGATTCAGAATACTGTAAAGCTTGGTTCCTTTCAACATGGCTTTGAGCGATGGTGGGTCAAAGGAACGTATTATGCCCAATTTTGAATGCAACATTGGTTACTTAACCCAATTGTATTCCTCACTTTTGCGGCATGGTATCACTCAATCAAGTTTCTGTTCAATTCAACGGGAAATTCCTTTTCAATAACATCTCTTTTTTAGCCAATCCGAAGGATCGGATCGGCCTGGTCGGAAAAAATGGCGCAGGCAAATCCACCCTTCTCAAGGTCATTTCTGGGCAGTTGGAACCAGAATCGGGTAACGTATCCAAGCCAAGTGGCGCCACCATAGGCTACCTTTCTCAGGATATTAAACCGAAGGTGGGAAAGACCATTTTCGATGAGACCTACAGCGCCCTGCAGGAGTTGAAGGAATTGGATGCCAAGGTAAAATTCTACACCAAGCAGCTGGAAGAACGCACGGATTATGAATCGGATTCATACATGGATCTGATACATGACATGACCGTGGCCACCGAGCGTTTCAGTCTGCTTGGTGGCGACACGGCCGATGCAGAAGTGGAAAAAGTGCTCCTTGGGCTCGGCTTCCTCAGAAAAGACCTTACCCGAAAAATGGAAGAGTTTTCCGGTGGCTGGCAAATGCGTGTGGAATTAGCCAAGATCCTCGTTCAACGGCCCGATGTGCTACTGCTCGATGAGCCTACCAACCACCTCGATATCCTTTCCATTCAATGGTTGGAAGAATTCCTGAAAGACCATAGTGGAACTGTGATCCTGGTCTCGCACGATAGAGCTTTTCTTGATAACATAACCAACCGTACGATCGAGATAACGCTTGGCAGGATCAATGATTATCGCGTTCCTTATTCAAAGTATGTGGAACAGCGGGCCGAACGGATTGCATTGCAAATGGCATCCTACGAGAATCAGCAGAAATTCATTGCCGATACCGAAAGGTTCATAGACCGATTCCGATCTAAAGCATCCAAGGCTACACAGGTGCAGAGTAGGATAAAGGCACTCGATAAGGTTGAACGAATTGAGGTGGAACAGCAGGACACGTCCGTCATGAGACTTAGGTTCCCGCCAGCTCCAAGATCAGGAAAAGTGGTGGTGTTGGCAGAAGGGGTCTCCAAGAAATACGGTGATCTGGAAGTGTTGAAAAACGTTGATCTGATGCTTGACCGTGGCGAAAAAGTGGCACTGTTGGGAAAGAATGGCGAAGGAAAGACAACGTTTTCGAAGATCGTAGTTGGCGAATTGGACTACACGGGCAAATTAGAGCTCGGTCATAATGTTTCTATGGGTTATTATGCTCAGGATCAGGCAGAATCGCTCGATTCCAGCAAAACGGTCTTTCAGACCCTGGATGATGTGGCCAGAGGAGATGTGCGTACCAAATTGCGCGACATTCTCGGTTCGTTCCTATTTAGTGGAGAGGATGTGGACAAGAAAGTAAGCGTGCTCTCTGGAGGAGAAAGGGGCAGGTTGGCGTTGGCCAAGTTACTGTTGGAACCTGTGAATCTTCTGGTACTGGACGAACCTACCAATCACCTGGATATGCACTCCAAGGATGTGCTGAAGCAGGCTTTACAGAAGTACGATGGCGCAATGATCATCGTATCGCACGACAGGGATTTCCTGAGTGGACTTACCACCAAGGTGTATGAATTCAAGGATAAGAACGTGAAACAGCACATTGGTGACGTGTACGAATTCTTAGATAAGGTGAAGGCCAATAGCATTCAGGAATTCAGTGCCAAGCCAAAGGCCGTTGAAGTTAAGCAAAGCACCACCAAGGAAACCAAGGAGGAACAGCGTGTAAGGAAAGAGCTCGAAAAAGAACTCCGAAATGCCAAGAACAAGGCCGAAAAGCTGGAGCAGGAGATCGCTACGGTAGAAAAGCAGATTGCGGAACTTGATGAGCTCATGCTGGACCCAGAAGGTTATAAGGAGGCTCTTGCTGAACGGGACGTATTCAAAGAATATCAGGACAAACAAACCTTGCTCAATTCGAAAATGGCAGAATGGGAAGAGGCGCTGAATCGGGTGGAACAACTCAATAATCAATGATCGACCGTTGATAAATTCTTGATCTTGATCAAGAACACCCTCTTGGGCAGGTCTAATTTTACCGGATCAAAAAATCTAATTGACATGAAACAAAGAATACAACTTCAAGCTTTGATAGCCGTACTTGCCGCTGGAATGATGTTCTCATCATGCGGAAACATTGACATTGTGAAGCGCAGATACCGTCCTGGCTTTCATATGGACGTTTCTCAGAAGCGCCAAAAGGTAAAGGTTGAAGAAGCATCAACCGCAGCCAATGATCGCAAGGCCGATAAAACAACTAGTGTTGAACTCAAGGAAGCTCAATTGACAGCACCGCAGATCACAGAAGAGATGACTGCAAGCAACAGCGCCACTCCTTCAGCCTTTACCGCTGTTAAAGAAACCCGCGAAAACCTGCAGACCGCCCTTCATTCTCCCGATTTCAACGGGCTTTCATTCGAAAGAAAAATGGATAGGATCAAGCGAGAGGTTCTTAAACCAACGCCTTCCGCTGCCAATCTGGAATGGATGAAATGGGTATCGTTCGGCACAGGTATCGGTTCGTTGGCATTCGGGGCCATGGCCGTGATCTTTGCAATTCTCACCGTAGTTTTCTGGACTTCCTTTGTTTGGGGTGCTGCGGTGCTGGCTTTGCTGCTGGGAGCTGCAGCCATTACCTTTTCCATCCTCTACAAGAAGAACAACGGCACTGATCCGAAGGCCAGACTCGGGTTCATATTCGGAATCATTGGTGCTGGCCTTGCTGTTCTGGCCATTATTCTCGGAGCGGTGTTCTTTGCCATTTTTGTTCTTGGCTAATTTCCTCTCTGATCAGAATCTTCAGAAACCTGTTCTCAACCAGAACAGGTTTTTTTGTTTTTATCCGATATATTTAGCTGCACATTCTAAACCATGAAATTTTCAACCTCACATTCGTTTATTGCCATTCTCTTGGCGGCCTTTACCTTCCAGTCATGCGGAAATATCGATATTGTAAAGCGCAGGTATCGCCCAGGTTTTCACGTAGAATTGTCTACGAAGCAGCAGGACAGAAGGCAGATCAATGAATCCGATGTGGCAGTCGGAGCAGAAGAGAAGCTTGTTCAGGAAATTGAAAAAACACCTGAAACAGCATCAGCAACGGTTATAAGTACCGATCCAATTGTTGAGTTTACGGCTTCGACCCAACCAACGGATGGGGTCAAGGTTCAGCCCAAGAAGGTTGGAAAACAGAACGTTGCCGAAATCCTGTTCACACCATTCACTGAACTGAAGCAAGAAAAACTGAACGGAGAATTACGCAGAGCCGTGTTTCAATCGCAGGAAGATGAAAAGCATGGTTGGTCAGTTCTGGGCATTGTAGGAATGAGCCTTGGTGTGCTCGGTCTAGGATTGGTTGCAACAGGTTTGGCATTTCTGGTGTCCTTTATTTTCTCCGGAGGAATCGGCTTCTGGTGGATATTCTGTCTGGTAGGATTGATACTCGGGATTGCAGCCATGGTGACCGGAATTTTGGGCATGCGAGAGACCGGAAGAGGAGAAAAGCGAGGCAGAGGCTTTGCGCTTGCTGGCATGATCTCGGGTATCGTTTCCTTGGCTTTAGGATTGATCGGCCTCGTGTGGGGACTCATCTATACGTTCATCCAACGCTTGAATGACGAGTGAACCGTCAACGGATCAAGTGAAGATCGTGAATGGTGTCAAGGTCCGAAAGTACAGGAAGGGTCTCGTAGCTTAGTCGGTTTTCTAGCAGGTCTGCAACCGTAGCGTGAAAAACCGTGTCCGTGCTCCATTCTTTCCGTTCAAAAAGAAACGGATGAAGATTCTTCATTCCCAGCAGGTAATAACCACCATCTTTTGCCGGTCCAATACAAACGTCCTTCATGTCCAACGCCTTGAAGGCAGTTTCGATCACATCGGCATTCAATTGCGGACAATCACTTCCCACAATAATGGCCTTATGGGCACCTAAGGCGAATACCTGTTCAAACGCGTTTCTCATGCGAGCTCCGAGATCGGCACCCTCCTGCACAAACTGGTTGAATCGGTCATCATCCCAACCATCAGAAATGATCTCATCAGAATAGAAAACATTCCGTGTGCATTGCACCGGTAATACCGCATTCCGGGTCAGTTCAAGAAGCTGAAGGTAAATTTCAAGCGCTTTTGCATCGCCAACATCTTTGGCCAAACGAGTCTTCACTTTTCCCAGAACGGGATTCTTTACAAAAATGATCAAGTGCAGCTCTTCCATGGCAACGGTACATTTTCAAATGACCGAAAAAAAACCGTTGACATTTATCAAATGCATGCATAGTTCCTAATTTTAGCGATGGCTGCCGAACTCGGTGGTTTCAATCAATTCATTTAAGAATCATGTATGAAGTAGGCGTTGGAAAGGCCGACATCACCACCTTTAAATTAGGTGTGGGAATGATGGGGTATGGAATGTATTTCAACATTGTGAAAGGTGTGGAAACAGACCTGTTTGCCCGAGCAGTTGTCATTAGAGACACCACAACCGGCAAGAAGGTGGCCCTGGTAAATGCCGAAATATGCTTCATAACCATTGCCATCAGGCGAGGGGTGATGAAGAAATTGCAACGTAAGCACGAACATCTCGGCTTCACAGAAGATGCCGTGATGCTTACTGCTCAGCACACGCACAGCGCACCTGGTGGCTATTCACATTTTGGCTTGTACAACATGTCCATTCCGGGTTTTGTACCAGAGGTCTACCAAAGGGTAGTTGACGGTATTGTGGATGCCATAGTGATGGCTGATGAGAGTATGCGCCCTGCAACGGTAAAAATCTCAAAAGGAGAGATCGAGCACGATAAAGAGGTAGCGTTCAACCGTTCGTTAGTTGCCTACAACGCAAATCCTGAAGTAAAGACCAAGCTTAAAAAAGAGGAAACGGAACAAGCCGTGGACCGCAATATGCTGTTGATGCGTTTCGATGATCCGGAAGGAAATCCGATCGGCAGTTGGAATTGGTTTGGGGTTCATACTACGAGCTTGAGTAACGACAACCACCGTATATGTTCAGACAATAAAGGCTATGCTGCCAAATACCACGAGGACAAGGTGCGCAAGCGCAAGAAGGATACCTTCATTTCAGTGTTCGCGCAGCGAAAGGCCGGAGATGTAACACCCAATTACAAATGGGATAAGAAGAAAAAATGGACACGCGGCAAGTATGAAGACGATTTTGAAAGCGCCAAATTCAATGGTAGCATTCAGTTCGAAAAAGCTCACAGTCTATTCAAACAAGCTAAGACCAATACTGATCTGCCCGTTCAGGTGGATCACGTAATGACATACGTTGATTTCCGAAAGGTCATCGTTGATAAAGAATTCGCCTGTGGTCAGAATGATGCTCGAACAGGTCCTGCATGTCATGGCGTAGCATTTTTTGAAGGAACCGTTGAAGGCCCGGGAATGCCGGCCGCTGTTGGTGCGTTGGCCAGAACTCTCATTCGGGCTCAGAAAGCCTATGAGTTGGCAGCTGCGCCATTCAAGCCAAAAGAAAAGGCAGACCGTATTTATGAAAAGTATCACACGCAAGGACCCAAGGATATTCTGGTAGAAGCAGACGACCGGAGGATCCTAGGCACCAGAGACATAAAGAATCTGGTGGTACCGGCTTGGGCCGACCCAGCCGTTGGGCAGTTCAAGCGGTTCCATGCCAACGGAAGTTTGGGCGACAAACCTTGGATACCACAGATACTTCCCATTCAGCTGATCATTGTTGGGAATTTGGCCATGGCCGGAATTCCAGCCGAGATCACCACTATTGCGGGTCAGCGGTTGGAAGATACCTTGCTCGAGGTCCTGGCAGATAGAGGTGTAACAGAAGTGATCTGTTCTACCTACACCAACGCTTACTGTGGCTACATAACTACTTATGAAGAGTATCAACTACAATTGTATGAAGGAGGCCACACCGTCTTCGGACAGCATTTTCTGGGAGCCATACAGACCAAGTTCAAGGCCTTGGCTCAGGAAATGTTGAAGCCGGAAAATGAACGTAATGTGGTGGAAGACGGGCGACCGGCCACCTTTACCGATGAAGAATTACAGCTGCGTTCGTTCGATATTGAAACACAGAAACGGTTGATACAGCTGTAGTAGGGAACACATTGAGTAACTAAAAATCAGCGCTGTTTTCTTACTTTCAGCGCCATGTCGTTAGATAAGATAGATAGCGAATTACAGGAGGCAAGCCGTGTGTTGGAAGCATTCATGAGCGATGCATCCAATCTTCAGGCTATTCGCAAGGCAGCATCCATTATGGTTCGCTGCGTTGATACGGGCGGAAAGATCATCTCTTGCGGAAACGGTGGATCCATGAGCGATGCCATGCACTTTGCAGAAGAATTAAGCGGGCGGTTTCGGGATGACAGAGCCTCCATTCCAGCCTTGGCCATTTCAGATCCGGGCTTTTTATCTTGCACGGCAAACGACTACGGTTACGATAAGGTCTTTTCGCGATTCGTTGAAGGATTGGGAAACGCTGGAGATGCCCTGCTGGCCATAAGTACCTCTGGTAATTCTGCTAATGTGATCAATGCGGCCAAGTCAGCAGCAGAAAAGGGAATATCCGTCATTGCATTAACCGGAAAAGATGGGGGGGAATTGGCGAAACTTTGCGATGTGGAGATACGCGCGCCACATTCACGTTATTCCGATCGCACTCAGGAGATCCATATTAAGGTGATTCACATATTGGTAATGCTGATAGAACAGGAAGTTTCTCAATAGATGCTCACTAAAACCTACGGTAGCGCAGTTTATGGCGTTGATGCCCATATCATCACCGTGGAAAGCAATATTGCAGGTCAGGGCGTGAATTTCTTCATGGTCGGTTTACCCGATAATGCGGTGAAGGAAAGCCAATTGCGGATTCGAGCAGCATTGAAAAACGTTGGTTATCATACACCAGGTAAAACAATTACGATCAATATGGCACCAGCCGACCTTCGTAAGGAAGGCTCTGCTTACGACCTTACAATCGCAGCTGGTATTCTTGCCGCATCAGAGCAGATAAGATCAGAAGGAATCTCAGAGTATATCATCATGGGCGAACTTTCGCTCGATGGTGGGTTGCAACCGATCAAGGGCGTACTTCCGATTGCCATTAAAGCACGTGAAGAAGGCTTCAAAGGATTCATTCTCCCGAAGAAGAATGCACGGGAAGCTGCAATTGTTGATGGCTTGGACGTATATGGAATTGAAAACATTAAAGAACTCATTGGATTCTTTGATGGGAAGATCGAACTGGAGAAAACCGTAGTCAATACTCGCGAGGAGTTCTACAAGAATTTGAGCAATACGGACCTCGATTTTTCCGATGTAAAAGGGCAGGAGAACATAAAACGTGCAATGGAAATAGCCGCGGCAGGCGGTCATAATCTGTTGCTGATCGGTCCGCCAGGAGCTGGCAAGACCATGTTGGCAAAAAGACTTCCGTCCATTCTTCCGCCCCTTTCTTTGAAAGAGGCTTTGGAAACAACCAAGATCCACTCCGTAGCAGGCAATCTTGGTTCAGAAACTTCGCTGATGACCATGCGCCCGTTCAGAAGTCCTCACCATACCATTTCTAATGTGGCACTTGTGGGTGGCGGTCAAATGCCTCAACCTGGCGAGATATCCTTGGCGCACAACGGTGTATTGTTCTTGGATGAACTGCCAGAGTTTCAGCGTACGGTGTTGGAAGTTATGCGTCAGCCGCTAGAAGATCGTGTGGTAAATATCTCACGGGCTAGGCTTTCGGTCGAATACCCGAGCAGCTTTATGTTGGTTGCCTCTATGAATCCCTGTCCGTGTGGGTTTTACAATCATCCCGAAAAAGACTGTGTCTGCGCTCCGGGTGTGGTCCAAAAATATTTGAACAAGATATCAGGCCCACTTTTGGACCGAATAGACATTCACATAGAAGTTACTCCGGTACCCATCAATGAACTGGCAGATTTCCGGCCGGCCGAAAAGAGCGAAGACGTCCGAAATCGTGTTATTACCGCGAGAGAAAAACAGATCCAACGTTTCAAAGCAAACCCAGCGGTTCATAGCAATGCCATGATGGGAACCAAGTTGCTGAAAGAGGTCTGCAAAATTGATGAGGCCGGTCGAGAAATGCTTAAAAAGGCCACCGACCGGTTAGGGCTTTCTGCCAGGGCATTTGACCGCATACTCAAGGTTTCCAGAACGATAGCCGACCTTGAAGGTTCGGAAAAAATTGAACCAGCTCATTTAGCGGAGGCTATTCAGTACAGAAGTTTGGACAGACAGAATTGGGCCGGTTAAGTGATGAAAGACACAGAGATTTATAAGCTCGTTTACGAGATTGTGACCGAAGCCATGATAGTGGCTGACAAACATGGAACCATTACTGAAGCAAATCCATCGGCAGTCAAACTTTTCAAGTATCCTATGGAAACGTTGATCGGGATGAATGTGGATGATTTGTTACCTGACAGTTTACGCAAGGCTCACGCTGCGCATCGCGAAGGCTACGTCAAAAACCCACAGAAACGTTCAATGGGCAGCAGCCTGGAGTTGAGCGCCCAAGATTCGGAAGGAAATCTTATTCCTGTTGAGATCTCATTGAATCACGCATCTTTCGATGGGGAATTCCGTGTGGTTGCGCTCATTACAGACATTACCACCAGGAAAGAAGCTGAGCAAAAGATACTTCGTATAAATAAGGAGTTGGAAGAAGGCGTTAAACAGCGGACCCAAGAGTTGAATGCAGCGGTCAAAGCGTTGGAAGAGAGTCAGCATCTCTACACTCTCATAGCCCAGAATTTCCCAGATGGTACAATCAATGTGCTTGACAGAAAGCTCAATTACATTTTTGCAGAAGGAAAAGAATTCGTTCGCAGCGGGATCGATCGCAACAAAGTAATTGGTCTCAATTACATTTCGCTACTTCCAAAAGAATATCAGCAAAAGGTTGAAACGGAACTGAACCGTGTTTTTGAAGGACTGCCGCGAACGTTTGAGATAGTAGCGAGAGCAAACACCTTCATCATGAGTGCTGTACCGCTTTATGATGAGAGCGAAGGGGTCAATCGGATTCTGTTGGTGGAAAAGAACATAACTGAGCAGAAACAAGCTGAACAAGACATGATCAGCGCCCTTCGGAAAGAAAGGGAACTTAATGAGATGAAGTCTAGGTTCGTTTCCATGGCATCGCACGAATTCCGAACACCCCTTGCTACGGTACTGAGCTCGATCAATCTGGTAAGCAAGCATGCCGAAGTGGGCAACGTGGAATCGGTCAATAAGCATGTGTCGCGAATACGGAATTCGGTCCGTAACCTGACCTCCATTCTGAACGATTTTCTCTCGTTGGAGAAGCTGGAAGCCGGAAAGGTTCAGTTCAAACCAGAAGATTTTGACATGTGCGATCTGGCCGCCTCGGTTACGGATGAAATCAGTGGCATGACCAAAGAAGGCCAGACCATCCGCTTAGATTGTTGTAAGAATAATGTTTGTTCAGGAAGAATTGTGCAGAACCTGGATCCGCAGCTTATCAGGAACGTGCTTTTCAACCTGTTGTCCAATGCGGTCAAGTACAGTAAAGAGAACACCGAGATCGTGTTCACTGTAGAGATCGGAGATGACCTTGTGCTTAAAGTTCAAGACCACGGAATGGGAATTCCGCAAGAGGAGCAGCAGCACCTGTTCGAGCGATTTTTCCGTGCCAAGAACGCCACCAACATTCAAGGCACCGGACTTGGCCTGAACATCGTTCAGAAGCACGTTGATCTGATGGGCGGCCGCATCGATTTTGAGAGCAGACTCAACGAGGGAACTACATTTATTATCACATTACCGACCAAGAAAACCCCTAAAGAATAATGTCCAGAAAAAAAATACTCGTGATAGACGACAACTTGGATATGCGCGAGAACATTGCCGAGATCCTAGAACTGGCCAGCTATGAGACCGTAACGGCCGAAGACGGGAAAAAAGGAGTGGCCGCAGCCAAATCTGAGAAACCCGACCTGATCATCTGCGATGTGATGATGCCGGAATTGGATGGCTACGGAGTACTGCACATTCTAAGTAAGAGCCCCGAAACCTTGGGCATTCCGTTCATCTTTCTCACTGCAAAGTCAGAAACGGTGGATATGCGCAAAGGCATGAGTTTGGGAGCAGACGATTACATAACCAAACCATTTGAAGAGGCCGACCTGCTGGATGCAGTGGAAATGCGCCTCAAGAAAAGCGAGGCGATGAAGGCGGGCGCAACCCGAAACATTCCTGGCGTACAAGGTTTTATGGCAACTGCCACCGGACAAGTGTTCGATCAGGTTACCAAGAATCATCGCACTAAGCAGTATTCGCTGAAAGAATACGTTTTCCGTGAAGGCGATTCGCCCATTTACCTATACTTTCTCAATAAAGGCAAGATCAAGACCTTTAAGATGAACGAGGATGGGAAAGAGTACATCACTGGCCTGTACAACGCTGGCGATTTCTTCGGTTACACCGCACTATTGGAACACTCCAATTACAGCGACTCGGCTCAGGTTATAGATGATGCCGAGGTGCTACTCGTTCCAAAGGATGATTTCTACCATCTGATGGGTTCTAATTCGGAAGTGATCAGCAGTTTCATCAAGTTGTTGGCAGATAATATCCATCAAAAAGAAGAGCAACTGATCGAGTTGGCGTACAGTTCGGTGCGCAAGCGTGTGGCCAATGCGTTGGTTCAGGTGTATGAGAAATACAATGCTGAACATCGGGAGGATTTCACCATCAGTCTTGGCCGGGAGGATCTGGCAAGCATAGTGGGAACAGCCACCGAAACCGTTATCCGTGCACTTTCCGAGTTCAAGGAGGACGGCTATATTGCCTCCAAAGGCCGCGATATCAAAGTCCTCGATATCAAAGCGCTCAAGAATTATAGATTCTGAGGCTCCCTCGGTCTGCGACCACTCCCCCTTGTCGGGAGAGGAGGTCAATATGTCTTTCCTGACAAACCTCAGTTTTCCGTTTGATGGCTATCACGTAGGTGGGTGGAGTTGAAGGTCACCTTTGGCCTCGTAATTACCATCCATGTCTTCTATTACGGAAACCACCACTTGCTTTCATTGTAATGATGAATGCTCGGAAGAGATCATCCAACATGATGGCCATTCGTTCTGCTGCAATGGTTGCGGCACGGTATATCAGTTGTTGCAAGATGTAGGATTGGATGAAGCTTATGCCAATGGCCCGTTAGGAATCCGTCCGGAGGAAAGCTCCAGTGCCGAATTGGCCTATTTGGATAACGAAGAGGTAAAGCAGAATCTGCTCGATTTCTCTGACGGAAAGATGGCCCGTATTTCGTTCGAATTGCCTGCCATTCATTGCAGTGCATGCGTTTACTTATTGGAACGTTTGGAAAAGTTGAATAAAGGCGTGAAGCAATGCGAGGTCAATTTCCCAAAGAAACGTGCCAATATTCTATTCAACCAAACAGAGATCTCACTGCGCGAATTGGTGGCTTTGCTAAGGTCTATCGGTTACGCGCCCAACCTCAACCTTCAGAATACCACGGATAAAACTGACCGGCCATCAACCGACAAAGCGTTGCTTTACCGCATTGGTGTGGCTGGATTCGCGTTCGGCAACATCATGCTGCTCAGTTTTCCCGAATATCTTATCGGAGAAAAGGCATTGGAAGAGAAGTGGTCGCAGCTGTTCAACTATCTGAATCTGCTGTTGGCCCTGCCGGTAGTCCTTTTTGCTGGTCGCGATTACCTGGTTTCAGCTTACAGAGGACTTAAGGTTCGCCACGTGAATATGGATGTGCCCGTTTCGATTGGCATATTGGCCATATTCGGACGTTCTGCCTACGATATCATAGCTGGTGTCGGCCCTGGATTTTTGGATTCTCTGGCAGGCTTCGTCTTCTTCCTTCTTATTGGAAAATGGTATCAGGCCAAAACCTATTCTGGACTGTCTTTTGAGCGCGATTACCGATCGTTTTTCCCCATTGCAGTGAACAGAATTGGAGCCGATGGCCAAGTGGACGCCATAATGATCAAGCACTTGCTTACCGGAGATGAAATTCAGATACACAATGATGAGTTGATTCCCTGCGACTGCGAATTGCTTTCCGACAAGGCTTCTATCGATTATAGCTTTGTTACGGGCGAGGCCGCCCCAGCGTCTAAAGCAAGCGGAAACCGGATTTACGCAGGTGGCAAGAATCGTGGCTCAGCCATTCGTCTGCGAGTGCTAAAACCCGTTTCGAGCAGCTACCTCACTTCGTTATGGAACAATTCTGATTCGGATAAGAACGCTTCGGTTCCGCCATTGCTCAATTTCTCGAACAAGATCGCGTCATGGTTCAGTGCCACAGTTCTTTCCATTGCTGCCATTACCGCCATTTACTGGCTAATAGTTGACCCCTCCAACTGGCTCAATACCACTACGGCTGTACTCATCATTGCCTGTCCCTGCGCATTGGCATTGAGTATTCCGTTCACGTACGGAAGCATGTTGCGCCATTTTGGTCGCCATGGATTCTTTGTGCGCTCTATAGAGGCAATTGCCAAATTGGGACAGATCGACAATGTGGTGTTTGACAAAACGGGAACCATCACCATCCGCCAGAAGGGGAGTGTGATCTTCAGTGGTGGAGAACTGAGTCATGATCAGCTTGAAGCCTTGGTGAATGTAGCTCGGCAATCGTTGCATCCGTTGAGCAAAACGTTCGCGGCCGCTTATCCAAAAGCAGCAAGGCAACAGGTCATTGGATTTACAGAAAATGCTGGAGTTGGAATTTACGGTATGGTGAACGGAGTGTTGGTAGAGCTGAAAAACCCGAACAATCTGTTTGAAAAAGAGCGCAAACAATTCGATGCTTGGCAGACCGATCACATTGGTATGGGCAAGACGGCTGTGCTCATTGACGGGAAACTGCACGCACGAGTAGAGTTCACCACAAGTTATCGTAAGGGGCTGAGTCAGACCATTGATAAGTTGAGAGAGAGTACGAACGTATGGTTACTTTCTGGCGATAATGATTCTGAGGCTGTTGCACTGTCAAATGAGCTGATCGCTGGGTTTGAGGATAACCACATGTTCTTTAACATGGATCCGCATCAGAAGCGCCAATGGGTGGAAACAAAGCAATCTGAAAATGCCGCAAAGGTTCTAATGGTGGGAGATGGATTGAACGATGCCGGTGCCTTGCGAGAAGCACATTTCGGTATTTCAATAGCGGAAGACAACAGCCAATTCACGCCAGCTAGCGATGGCATTCTTACTGCCGATTCGTTCCAGAAACTGCCAGAACTGATCAGGCTGGCCAGACAATCGCGCACGGTCGTTCTAGGAGCATTCGCGCTGTCCATGGTCTATAATGTGATCGGTATGTCCATCGCTGTACAAGGATTGCTATCGCCCGTGTTGGCCGCGATTCTCATGCCGCTCAGCTCAGTCTCCATTGTGCTATTCACAACCGTAACTACGGCCTTATTGGCAAGGCTCAAGTTGCGCAACTAATACGCTGACCATAATCAGTTTTGGCTGTGACTGGACTCAGCAGTTGCCATTATGCTGGTCGATTCCTTTGCCGCCTAAGATGGAAGTAATATTTCTACTCATAGCGATCAGCATCATAGCAGCAGTCGGTTTTCTGGCTGCTTTTCTGTGGGCCGTAAGAACGGGTCAGTACGATGACGACCAGACGCCAGCCATGAGAATCTTATTTGACGAGAAACAATCAACAGAAACCAATAAATAACTCAATGGAAAAGGAAACATTCCGTTACGACAACAGCATTGTCCGCAAGTTTGCCTTCGCCACCATGGCGTTCGGTATCATCGGTATGCTTGTGGGTTTGACCGCTGCGCTGCAGATGGTGGATCCCTGGTTCAATTTTCTAACCTCATTTCTCACCTTCGGTAGAATCAGGCCACTGCATACCAATGCGGTGATCTTTGCCTTTGTGGGTAACGGCATCTTTATGGGTGTCTACTACTCGCTGCAGCGCTTGCTGAAGACCAGAATGTGGAGCGATGCGCTGAGCAACATCAACTTCTGGGGTTGGCAGCTCATCATTCTTTCGGCTGTGGCCACGCTTCCTTTCGGTATCACTACCGGTAAGGAATATGCCGAGTTGGAGTGGTTCATAGACATTGCCATCGCTCTTATCTGGGTAGTGTTCGGTCTTAACATGTTCATGACCATTCTGAAGCGAAGAGAGCGCCACTTGTACGTGGCCATCTGGTTCTACATAGCCACGTTTGTAACCGTTGCAATGCTTCACATCGTGAACAGCTTCGAACTACCGGTTTCATTCCTGAAAAGCTACAGCTGGTATGCAGGTGTTCAAGATGCACTGGTGCAATGGTGGTATGGGCACAATGCGGTGGCATTCTTCCTAACCACACCTTACCTCGGTTTGATGTACTATTTCATTCCAAAGGCATCTAACCGCCCTGTTTACTCTTACAGACTTTCAATCGTTCACTTTTGGGCGCTGATCTTCATTTACATCTGGGCAGGACCGCACCACTTGTTGTACACAGCTTTGCCAGATTGGGCACAGAACCTTGGTGTTGTATTCTCATTCATGCTGATCGCGCCAAGTTGGGGTGGTATGCTTAACGGCCTTCTAACCCTTCGTGGAGCTTGGGATAGAGTTCGCGAAAGCGCAGTATTGAAGTTCATGGTTGTGGCGGTTACCTGCTACGGTATGTCAACGTTCGAAGGGCCGATGATGTCGCTGAAGAACGTGAACGCCATCAGCCACTTTACCGACTGGACCATTGCCCACGTGCACATCGGTGGTTTGGGATGGAACGGTTTCATGACCTTCGGAATTCTTTACTACTTGGTGCCAAAACTGTGGAACACCAAAATGTATTCTGATAAGCTTTCCGATTTCCATTTCTGGATCGGAACGCTCGGAATCATCCTTTATGCGTTGCCCATGTACTGGGCAGGTTTCACACAGAGTCTGATGTGGAAAGAATTCACCGCAGAAGGATTCTTGGCTTACCCTAACTTCTTGGAAACCGTAACTCAGTTGAAGCCGATGTACGCTGCAAGAGCGTTCGGTGGTGGCATCTACATCATTGGTGTAATAGCCATGCTTTACAACCTGATCATGACCATGAAGCAGGGAACATTCCAACCAGAGGAAGAGGCTTCTGCCGCACCTTTGGCCAATGATTACACTTCTCACAAAGGCGAAGGTTGGCACCGCACAATTGAGCGCAAGCCAGTGCAGATGTTGGTGTTCAGTTTGGTTGCTGTCGCAATTGGTGGAGCCATCGAGATCATTCCGACCATGCTGATAGACAGCAACATTCCGACCATCGCAAGCGTGAAACCATACACGCCACTTGAGTTGGAAGGCCGCGATATCTACATCCGCGAGGGCTGCTACAACTGCCATTCGCAGATGATCCGTCCGTTCCGTTCTGAAACCGAGCGTTACGGAGAATACTCCAAAGCAGGCGAGTTCGTGTACGACCACCCATTCCAATGGGGTTCTAAGAGAACAGGTCCTGATCTGCACCGAATTGGACAGAAATACTCTGATAGCTGGCACTACAACCACATGTGGGATCCAGCGGCCATGTCGCCAGGAACCATCATGCCATCTTACCCTTGGTTGTTCGACAGCGAATTGAGCACTGAACTCACAGCAGGTAAGATCAGAGCTATGCAAACCTTGGGTGTTCCTTACGAGGAAGGCTATGATCAGATCGCAGTTGAAGACCTGATGGCGCAAGCCCAGGGAATCTCTGATAACCTTAAAAAGGACGGCATTGAGGTGCTACCGCAGACAGAGATCGTTGCACTTATAGCTTACCTGCAACGCTTAGGAACAGATATTAAAGTGAAGGACGCGCAAGCGGCCATGGTAAACCAATAAAGAGAAAAGATCATGCTAAAGTTTGTAAAACACCATATGGAGACCATTGCGGGAATCGAGATATTCCCGATCATCTCCTTCATCATCTTCTTCACATTCTTCATTGTGGTCCTTGGCTACCTCATTGCGCAGCGTAAAGAGCATTTCGACAAGATGAGTCTCATGCCATTGGACGACAACCAAGCATCAACCAATAAATTCTAAGACATGAAATGGTTTAACAATAAAACTGGAGTGTTGAGCGCCATTGCGCTGAGCACTTTACTGACCACCAGCGCCAACGCACAGGAATCGATCGTGCCGGTTCCGTGGGAGAATATCGTATCGGCAGATGATACTGCCGTATTCTGGGTACTGGCTTCGTTTGCGGTACTGATGCTCATTCTTATTTGGGTGGTCGCAGGGGTTACTAAAGGCCTACTTTCCGATACAGAACTTTGGAAAGGAAAATGGGCGGGTTCGGTAAAGGCAGTGGCTGCACTGATCGGAACATCCATGTTGTTTGGCGCCAACCAAGCTATGGCACAGACAGAAGCCGCAGCCGCGCCACTGTTCGAAATGTCTGACGGACTTTTCTGGATCATGGTTCTGGTTGATGCTTTCCTGCTGTTCGTTCTCTTGGGAATGCTCTATAACCTGAGCAGTTTGATCAAGTCGCTTCGAACAACTGAGGTGGTCGCAGAAACCGTGGCCGAAAAATCGATCTGGGAAGGAAGTCTGTCTGCGGCCGTACCGGTAGCTCAGGAGAAAGACATCTTGATGGATCACGAATACGATGGCATTATGGAGTTGGACAACAAACTCCCTCCTTGGTGGCTGTATATGTTCTATTTCACCATTGGGTTCGGTGTGGTTTACATTGCTTACTACCACTTTAGTGGCGGTCCAACGCAATTGGATGAGTACAATACTGAAATGGCCATTGCCCAAGAGCAGAAAGCTGCTTTCTTGGCAAACGCTGCCAATAATGTGGACGAAAACACCGCTACGATATTGACCGATGCAACTGCGTTGGGTAACGGAAAGGCCAAGTTTGAAACACTTTGTATCGCGTGCCATGCTAAATCAGGCGGTTCGACTCAAGTACCAGCTGGAGTTGGCCCTAACCTTACCGATGAGTATTGGATACATGGAGGTGGCATCAACAACATCTTCAAAACGATAAAATACGGTGTGCCAGCAAAAGGTATGATCTCTTGGGAAGCACAACTTACACCAGTTCAAATTCAAGAAGTGGCTTCTTACATCATTTCGCTTCAGGGAACCAATCCTGAAAACGCTAAAGAGCCACAGGGAGAGATCTGGGTTGAGGACGGTGCTGCTGCGGTTGCACCAGCAGATACAACGGATGCTCCAGCTGCAGAGGCCACTACGGCCGATGCAGCGGAGTGATTCCTGTTACATTGAGCAAAATAGTACGGATTAATTTGTCCGACCCAATAGACTGAGAAATGGAGACGAAAGATGAAAAAGGGTCATTCAGAGACCATCTGTCAACACTTGATGAAAGTGGAAACAGAAGATGGATCTATCCTAAAAAACCGATAGGCAAGTATTACAACTGGCGTAAGTGGTTAAGCTACGTTCTGCTGGTTGTGCTGTTTGCAGCACCGTGGATCAAGATCGGTGGCGAGCCGCTACTTATGGTCAATGTACTGGCTAGGAAGTTCGTCATCTTCGGGCAAGTATTCTGGCCACAGGATTTCTATCTGTTCGGTCTGGCAATGATCACATTCGTGCTGTTCATTGTCCTGTTTACGGTTGCATTCGGTAGA
>JBJOHR010000200.1:0-3483 GCA_046047575.1 Bacteroidota bacterium
TATAACGTAGTTTCCAACGAATCTTTGCTTATCAACAGTTCGCCAAAGGTCAGGCTATTGGTCAATCTGGCAATCTACATGACCGAACCAGATGATACGGTTAACGTTACAGAAGCCGTTCAGCATTTGGGATTGGTGAGATCGGAAACCCATCTGACCTCCAGTCGTCTGATGTCAGTCATGCCAGACCCGGTAAAAGGCCTGAAAGAACTGCTTCTTCAGCTCTATCCCAACATCGACTGGGCGGCATACGGTAGAGAAGGGATCTTTGGGTTGTTTGAACTGCTGAAACACACGCTATTGGACCAAACGCCCGATGCATATGTCAACTTTTTCATGGACGAGGTGTTGGCATTTTCCAGAAAGAGCAACTTGGGTCTTATCGGGTTTCTCGTCCATTGGAAGGACAAAAGAGACAAACTTTCCATTGCACTTACCGAAAGTGATGATGCTATCAGAATAAGTTCCATACACAAAAGCAAGGGACTTGAATTCCCAGTGGTGATCCACCCTTTTGTTGATTATCCTTTAACAGCACGGGGCGATAAGATCTGGGCGTATCTTGATGACGAACAGTTCTCACCACTTGACAGAATCAGGATCCCTTCGGGAAAAGTGCTGGAAACCACACCATTCTTTGACCTATACAAAGAAGAATCGGACATGAAGCAGATGGATATGTTCAACGAATTGTATGTTGCGCTGACCAGAGCCAAAGCCCGACTCTATGCCTGTGGTCGGATCAGAAACAAAAACGGCAAAGAAGCTGATTCGCCAAACGCAATACAACATGTATTCAACTACATCCGCTCTATCGATTCTCAAGTAGCCGATTCGCTCACTCATTCGCGTGGCGAAAGAACCATTCAAGAGCAACGCCAACTAACTTCCCAGCGATTCAGTTCCGATCAGGTTGGAAATCCTAATTGGAAAGAACGCATTCTCATAGCGCGTCCGTCCAAAGAAAAATGGAAAACCAACCACCCGGACGATGCTCGCAATCTTGGAATTCTCATCCATGAAGCGTTGGCACACATTCGTAGCGCTAAAGACGTTGAAGGGGCCATAGGAATGCTCATAGAAGATGGAAGGATAGGAATGGCCGATGCCGAAGAGTTAAGGATGAGGGTTGAATCGCTGCTGAACAGAGAGGAACTTCGCGAGGTGTACAACGAGGCGAATACGATCAGAAACGAAGCGGACATCCTTTTATCGAACGGGTCTTGGGTCAGACCGGATAGGGTAGTTTACAATCATGATCATGCATGGATCGTTGATTACAAAACGGGAAAAGCAACACCCAAACACGAACAGCAGCTGATCCAGTACAGAAGTGCCATGCACGAACTGGGGTTTGAACAGGTAACGCCTATGCTTGTTTACCTTACCGAAAATAAAGTAGTGGTCATTTGAACGGACCATACGTAACTTTGGGCCAAGCATGAACAAGCAACTGGAATCGGGTATTGAACTGATGGGCAAAGGTGAGGTCAATAAGGCACTGACCTGCTTTGAAATGGTAGTAGAAGCAAATCCCATCGATCATCTGGCCATCTATTACATTGGTCTGTCCCATCTTAAACTTGATAAGGTTGCTACCGCCATCCTTCATTTCAATCGCGCGTTGGAACTGGCCCCTAACACGGTCAACTACCTGAGCGACAGAGCAGTGGCCAAACTCCGAGCAAAAGACCAGAATGGCAGCATGAGCGATCTGGACAAATGCGTTGTGCTTGACCCTCATTACAGCTATAGGTATTCACTGAGAGCGTTCATACGCAACAGTTTTGGCGACAGTCAGGGCGCCATTCTAGATTACAAGAAGGCCATTGAACTTGACCCTGAAGACCCCATTGCCCTCAATAATCTTGGCCTGTGCGAAGAGGCTCAAGGCTACAAAACATCCGCTCAGCAACGATTTGAGCAGGCCGATAAACTATCGGGAATCACTGGAAAGCAAACTGCGAACGACCACACGATCAAGCTTAACGAACCCGAACCAAATGTTCCCGGTTCCAGCAAACCGAACTATTGGAACACCATAGCTTCGGTGTTCACGGATGCAAAACAAAGGGCCGAGTTTCTCCAATTTACCAAACAACTCATCACCGGAAAAAGGAATAACTCATGAGTTTTATTCAGCGATTGGGGTATTTCATTTTTGGCGTTGGTTTGGGTTCGATGCTCGTTTACGTATTGCTTATCCGCGACCGAGAATTCCCTGCTTGGTTACCAGAAGATAGAGTGATTGAAGAACTGACCACAGATACCATTTTTGTGGCCAAAGCAGTGGTCATCAACTTTTCTGATTCAACGTTGAAGCAGAAGGTGAAGGAAGCAGATGTACTGTTCAGAGAAAGTATTGTACGGAACGAGCCCTGCCGCGAATATCAACTGGAAACAGATAACGAACGAATGCGGTTCAGCATCTGCAAAGACCGAACGGAACTGATCCAATTCGACCCAAAATAATCGGTCTTACGTTGCTTAGAGACCTGCAGCTTTTTCGGCTACCTTCTTGCTGTCCGGAAAGAATTTGATCGCCCAATTGATGGTCTTCTTGGCCGAATCGGCATAATTCTGTTCCAGCATAATGTCTGTCCAACGGATAAGACCATCTTCCAGTACAGGCGCAGAAGATTTGCTTGGTTTGTACTTCGGATCCTCGTAATTTTTGATGAGAGCGGTCATGGCCATGTTCACATCACGCTCTGCCTGACCCGTGTTTCTGGTCATATATTCAAGCACTCCTTTGAAGAACAGCAGATTAGCATCCTCAGGCATGGCCTTGGTCATGTACTTGTAGGTAGAAACGGCATTCTTTCGTTTCCGCTCATCTTCTATATACTGCTTCGCATCAGCAATACCTGCCTTTTTCAGATCCTCGAAGAAATCAGCATTGTCCTGAAACCACACTCCATCCTTATCCTTCTTGGCAAACTTGGCTGCATACTTAAAGGCATCAGCCAAGGCTTTGGGGTATTCTTCCTTCATGGCATCATCATTCATTTGGCTGATCTGATACCAGGCCATGGCCACATAGAGATAGATCTCCGGGTCGTTCTTGTACTTGTCGTCCTCTACCATGGCAATGCCCTTATAGGCCACATCCTCATACTTCTCTTCCATGTAGAGTTTTTCCAACTTGAAGTTCATACCACCCACCACTTGAGAAAAAGTAGGTGTTGTGAGCGCTATAAGAAGTGAAAGGCAAAGGGCTTGTCTGAGGATTTTCATAATGATCAGGGTTATTTTTTGACGTCCGCGAATGTAAGCAACTATCATGCTAATCTCGAAAAATGAGGCCAGAACTTGTTCTTAGTTGTTAAAAGATGTTGTGACGACGGTAGGTTGAAAATATGGAAATCATGGAACCGTTAAAGTTTGAGGAACATAATTGATAGTTGAACCACTTTGGCCGTAAAGGATGCAACCTGAGCAGGATCATCGTGCTACGAAAGTGATCGGCTGTAAATTCGAAAT
>JBJOHR010000201.1:0-30045 GCA_046047575.1 Bacteroidota bacterium
CTGAAAGCTCATCTTGCCCCCGCCCTTTTCATCCTGATGGTTCTCTGCCACCGCGATCACCTCTCGGCATTGCTCCAAGAAGTTCTCCTTGCTTGTATTCAATCCGAAATGATGCAGAATGGGCTCTATCGAATCCATATAAGCAATGGAGAATGAAATGAGCAGCAGGTCTTCTTCAAAGGTATCTTCAGAAGCCACCAACGATTCGTTCACATCAAACTTGAAAAGTCCATCTTCCTTGTGGCCATTCTTGATGTGGAAATAAGGTCTTCGCTTATCAAAAACATCTCTCAGTTCTTCAAGCGTTGGAATATCAGTGGTAGTGTAGCTCATGCTGCGAAGAAAGCAAATGTATGGCTGAGGCAGACTGACGAATGATAATTGATTTGATGCATCATATACAATGCATGCATTGCTTTTTTAATATTTTTGCGTAAAACATATCTACCATGACACTTAAAGGAGGCTCATTCCTCATTGAAACAGGAAATCCAAAAGACATTTTCATCCGAGAAGAATTCACTGAGGAGCAGGTGATGATCGGACAGATGGTTACTGACTTCTGCGTTCAGGAAATTCAGAACAAGATAAAAGAGCGCGGGCGCGAGTTTGAAGCCGACAAAGACAGAGCGGAGATAGTTGGCCAGCTTGAAAAAGCTGCTGAATTAGGCCTTTGCGGTGTGGCCATTTCTGAAGCCCATGGTGGCATGGCCTTAGATTTCAACACCGGATTGATCTTTTCGGAGGCCATTGCCATGGGACTTTCGTTCGCAACCACAATTGGAGCGCAGACTTCTATCGGCTCCCTCCCTATTGTTTATTATGGTACAAAGGAACAGCAGGACAAGTACCTGCCTGGCATAGCCTCTGCAAAGATCAAAGCCAGTTATTGTCTGACAGAACCCACCGCTGGTTCTGATGCCAATTCAGGTAAGACCAGGTGTGTTCTGAACGAAGCAGGAACACACTACTTAATGAATGGTCAGAAGATGTGGATCACCAACGGTGGCTTTGCTGATCTGTTCATTGTTTTTGCGAAGATCGACAATGATGAAAGGCTTTCTGCATTCATAGTAGAAAAGGCATTTGGAGGCATTACCATCGGAGCTGAAGAAAAGAAGCTGGGTATAAAAGGCTCTTCAACTGTTCAAGTTTTCTTCGAGAACACCCCAATTCCGGTAGAGAATCTCTTGGGCGAACGCCAAGGCGGATTTGCAATGGCATTGAATATTCTGAACACAGGAAGGATCAAACTGGCAGCAGGAACGAACGGTGGTAGCAAGTTTGCAATTGATCAAGCACTTGCCTATGCAATGGAACGCAAGCAGTTTGAAACGGCCATTGTGGAATTTGGAGCCATGCAACACAAGTTGGGCGAAATGGCTTCTCGCGTGTTCTGCGTTGATGCGGGTGTTTACCGCATCGGCAGGAACATTGACCTGAAGAGGAAAGAACTGCAGGCCGCTGGAATGGCAGTTCAAGAATCAAAACTTGAGTCCATCAGAGAATATGCCATTGAATGTGCCATTCTTAAGGTTAAAGGTTCTGAGAACGCGGATTATGTGATTGATGAGGCATTGCAGATCTATGGTGGCATGGGTTATTCTGCCGAGGCAGGTATCGAAATGGGCTATCGCGATGCCCGTATCACCCGTATTTACGAAGGCACCAACGAGATCAACCGCATGCTTTCTGTTGCTGAGTTGACCAAGAGGGCGTTGAAGACCAAAGAGATAGACCTGATAGGTGCTGGCAAAAAAGTCCAAGGTCGCGTGATCTCCTCCATCTTAAGTGGAACAAAGTCAGGGGCGGCAGAAGAAGACCGCATTGTTCAGGCCATCAAGGATGTATTCCTTTTCATCTCATCCACAGCCGGTAAAAAGTTGGGTAAGAAAATGGTGGATGAACAGGAGATCGTGATCAATTTGGCCGACATCCTTGCAGATGCATTCATTTGTGATTCTGCCGTGCTGAAGCTCCGTAAATTGGAATCAATAGGCGGAGATAAGGCCAAATTGGCAGCCCAAAGAGCCGCTGTTCAGGTTTATTTGTACGAATCATTGGAACGGGTGAGAAAAGCGTCTAAGGATGCCATTTCGGCGTTTGCCTCCGATTCAGAGAAAACTCGAACCAATTTCATCGTTCGAAAGCTCCTAAAGAGCTACAATGTCAACCCGAAGCAACTTAGAAGAGAGATTGTAAAGTACATGATGACCGAAGGCAAGTACAATATTTGACAACATTTTGCGGAAAAATGAAAAGGGCGGTGAACATCCAAGTTCACCGCCCTTTTTGTTAACTGAGGTCTATTCCTTACTGTTTCACAAAGCGATGATTTACAAGGCCTTGCTCAGTATTCAGTACGAGGTTGTAAAACCCTGAATTCAGTCCTGAGACATTGATCGTTTCAGACACATCGCTTATCCTCCCGGCATCCATCATTCTTCCATCGACAGAAATGATCTGGTACGAAACAGGTTCGATGAATGCTGTAGTACTGAATTGGAGCGCATCGTTTACTGGATTTGGATAAAACTGAATCCCCATACTGGACGCAGATGAAATTCCCAGCCCAGAATAACCATAATAAACATCATCTACAAAAAGCGAAGTTCCGACTGCAACGTTAGGAGGAGTGCCTGTATTGAAAAGAATGAGAACCGTATCAGGCATTTCTTGTCCCGACCCCATATAATTGATGCTCAACGACTCATCGATCCAATTACCTTGGCTATTGCCTAAATCCAAGCCTGCCTGCCCTATCAAGTCTATATCACCGCTGGAAGGATTGTATCTGGTTAATCTGATACTGACACTTGCACTATCTGTAGAAAGCGGATCGAAACGATACGAGAAATTGAAGGTCAGTGGTCTGGAAGAAATGGGGGTTCCACCTTCAATGGATTGTGTTGTAGTGTTCACCAGTCCGTTGGTGAGTATTGATGGAGTGTCTCCAACACCAGGAATATTCTTTGTTTCCAATTTAATGGCTGATGCTCCGGAATTCACCTCTGCGGGGTCGGTGGTGCGGAATGCCAACTCCACTCCGAAAATCTGAGCTAGGGGATTAAGTGTTGTCCAGTTATTCGGTTCATCATAAAAAGGATTGGTCCCCCAGAATTCGAACCCTCCATTCTGAACTGAATCCTGTTGTGCAAAAAGTTGTGACGTGGTAGCAAAGAGTATTAAAAGAAGTAACAGTTTTTTCATGGTGTTGTTAGTGATTTGTGTTTGTATGGTCATGAAAATGTAAGGTCAAAGACAAGAACCTTTCATTATTCAGATGCAAAGAAAGAAAAAATTGAAAATGTAATGCATGCATTGTAAATTTGCAATTCATTAACTCCCACATGTTTACGATGAAAAAACTGTTTGCCACTACATTTTTAGCTTTCGCAACCGTTGGTTTTGCTAGCGCTCAGGAAACCTTCTCAATGGTGTATGAAATTCTTCAAACCCGCTGTGGCGGCAATGGATGTCATAATGGAACTACTCCGACCTTTGATGTAACTCAAACCGAGGCAGAACTTTACGCAGATCTTGTTAACGCAGATCCCATCAACCCGACCGCAGCAGCTAAAGGGAATAAATTGATAATGCCTGGTTAACCAACACATAGTTTCCTGCTTAGAAAGATATCACATGGTCTGAGTGACGTGCTTGAACTACAGCAACCAAATGAGGGTAGTTACATGCCTGATGGCGGAGCTCAACTGGAAGATCAAGAAATTGAACTTTTCAGACAGTGGATCATCTTTGGTGCGCCTGAAACTGGAAATGTGGTTGACACTGCTTTGGTGAACACATATTATCGCGTGGGTGGAATCGATGACACTTACCCGGACCACGAACCACCGGCAGCTAGTGAGGGTTTCCAAATGTACATGGGACGGCTTTTCGTACCGCCTTTGACCGAGTACGAATATTACATGAAGTTCGATCCGAAAATTGCAACTGGAATTGAGGTTACCAAAATTGAGACCTACTTGCCAGATGAAACTCACCACTTCGTCATCTACTCATTCAATCCAGGTGCGGATGCGGCATACGAAGACGGCCTTAGAAATGCGTATGACCTAGGAGCACAAGACTCGCATTCAGATATCAAAAACCCAATTGCAACTGGCCCAGGACTTTGGAACTATGAGTTACCGGAAGGTACTGCCTATTACTGGCCTGCGCACACAGTTTTTGACATGAACATTCATATCAAAAATTCTAACCCGGATAGTATTCTGGCTACAGACATGTATATGAACGTGTACACGCAGGAGGCTGGAACCACCGATGAGTACATGCACATAAAACTATTCCCGGTTCTTGATATTTCCATTCCTCAGGATAATGAAGAGCACATTTTTGAAGAAATAGCTCAAGACACCTTGGCAACCAATTCTTGGAAGATTTGGAACATCTACACTCACACGCACAAGTATGGAACCATGTACAACGCTTACGAACGTAATCCTGATGGTTCTAAGGGCGAATTGCTTTATGATGGAGATTACAGTTATGAGTGGGGATTTGATGTAGGTTATTATAGAACTGGACCCGAAGTAACTTTCCGTTATTTCCCCGATAACGACCTCTATGAAATTGACCCGAGATTAGGAATCATCCATGAAGCCGGTTTTGTGAACACCGATGGGCCTGACCCAGTTCTTTGGGGACTGACATCCGATGAGGAAATGATGGTTCTTGGTATTCAATACGTTGAGGGCGCTAGCCTCACAGGAATTGAAGAAAATGCGCCTGTTGAGGGACTCAGACTATACCCTAATCCGACCAATGGAAGCTTCTCTATCAACTTTGATCTACTAGAAAATTCCATGGTGAATCTTACCCTGTTTGATGTTGTGGGCAAGCAAGTCGCCAACCTCTTCTCTGGCGAAACCAATTCAGGAATGTTCACAAAGAATTATTCTGCTGACCAACTGGGAATCGCTGCTGGAACTTACACGGTAAGAATTCAAGTTGGCGAGGGAGTTCTGACACAGAAGGTGCTTATTACCAACTGATGATTTGACTTGATCAACGCATTTAGGAGCCGTCAATACGATGAATTCAATTCATATATTGGCGGCTCTTTTCATTCACCACCAACCGTAATACCTGCATGCTGAACGAGCTTTTGGAAGAAGCAAAACGCGTTACCACCGAGTTTGAAGTAACCGAACTGATGGTCTACGGAGGACCGATTTTCATTGCGCTGATCATTGTAGAGATCATCTTCAGCCTTAAGTACAATCCAGAACTCTACAAGTGGAAAGACCTGGCAACAAGTGGCACCATGGGAATCGGTGCTGCAGCCTTGGCAGGTGCTGCCAAGGCCTTTTCGCTCATACTTTTCGGGCTGGTTTACGTACTGTTCAATCCAGAAGGTGAAGACGGTATACGCCATAACATTATGGGCGGCTGGGCCGCTTTTGGGCTTGGCACGTGGTACATATGGATCATTTGCCAAGTGTTGGACGATTTCAGCTATTACATGGTTCACCGCGCCAATCACGAGGTGCGGTTCCTTTGGGCCGCGCATATCGTGCATCACTCTTCAGACCACTTCAATTTAGGCACAGCAGTGCGGAATGGTTGGGTAACCTTGTTCTATAAACCCTTCTTCTACATGTGGATCCCAGCTTTGGGCTTTCACCCCATTATGCTTATGACCTGCCTGAGCATTGAAGCATTTTGGCAATACCAATTGCATGTGCAATGGATGCCTCGTCTCGGTTTCTTGGAGAAGATATTCAACCTGCACAAGCATCACGAAGTACACCATTCATCCGACATTGAATACTTGGACAAGAACCATGGCGGTTATCTCATCATCTTCGACAAGCTGTTCGGCACCTTTAAGGATAAGGATGACGATAAGAAGATCACCTACGGAGTGCTGCATCCTCCTAGAAGCCACAACCCGGTTGAGGTGCTATCGCATGAATACGTACATATTTGGCAAGATGTAATGAAGGCCAAGACCTGGAAAGGACGGTTCATGTACATTTTCGGACCTCCTGGATGGACCGAGGACGGAACAGGAAAAACCACCAAAATGATGCAGCGTGAGTTGGAGGAACAGAAGCAGAAAGCTGCGGCATAATATTCCCTAACTTTCTCGTTGTGAAGTGTGCGATGAGACAACTTCTGATCTGTTTCTTTCTATTGGGGATATGTTTGGGCGTATCTGCTCAGGATCCGCATTTCTCTCAATACTTCAGCAATCCGATCTATCTCAATCCTGCATTTGCAGGTTATAATGGTTGCCCTACCATTCACACTTCGTACAGAAACCAGTGGCCTAACATTTCTGGCAATTTTCAGACAGCAAACGTGTCTTACGACATGCTACTTGGTAAGATGCATGGTATAGGCATTAACTATCAATTTGATATTGCAGCAGAGACATTACAAAGTCACGAGCTTTTTTTAGTCTACGCTCCTGTATTTCGGGTATTCAATAAACAGCTTGCAATAAGTCCAGCTTTGCAGTTCGGTTGGGTTTATCGCAGATTGAACCTGGACAACCTCACTTTTGGTGATATGATCGATCCACGATATGGAACAGGATATAGTCATCCGTCAGAGCCATACTTAGTTAACAATGAGAGGCACTTTTTCGACCTTACTACAGGATTGCTGATCACCTGGAAAGGTTTGGTTGCAGGGTTTGCTGCCCATCACGTAACTCAGCCAGACGAAGGCTTTGCAGGTTTCTCAAAATTGCCTGTGAAACTTACTGCACATTTAAACTATCAGATCAGTATCAACGAAAAATTCAAAATCTCTCCTGCTTTCATTATACAGAACCAAGAAGATTTCAACTCCATACTTCCTTCTATTTCTTTTAAGGCATATGGTGTAAGAATCGGTACAGCATTCAGAAGCAGTTTCACCAATCCTGATGCGGTCATATTTATGGTCGGATACCAAGGTCATGGGGTCAAGGTTGGTTATAGCTACGATCTTACTGTTTCATCTCTCACCAACAATACAGGTGGTAGCCATGAGGTGGGTCTTTCTTATGTTTTTGGCTGCGGCAAGTCTGAGAATAAGAAGGGAGTCAGACTCATCAACTTCTAAATCTTAACTATTTTCCGCCATGGCGAAATTGGAAGAAGCATTCTCTATAGAAGACCTGAAGGCAATTGCCAAAGAGAAGGTCCCATCTGTGATGTTCGATTACCTGCAAGGCGGCTCTGAAGATGAACTGACCTTGGATTGGAACCGAGAAGCGTTCAATAAATACGAGTTTGTTCCGCGGGTACTGCGCGATGTGACCAACGTTGACCTGAGCACAACCGTACAGGGCGTTGACCTCAAAATTCCCATTATCAATGCCCCTACAGGCATGGCCCGCATGTTCCACCACATGGGAGAGATTGCGGCTGTGCGGGCATCGCACAAGGCCGGTGCCGGCTATACGCTGAGCACCGTTTCCACTACCTCCATAGAAGATGTGGCAGCAGCCGCCAAAGGACCGATGTTCTTTCAGATATACGCGTGGCACAATCAAGAGATGGTCAAGGATTTCATCGAGCGTAGCCGAAAATGCAACTATGACGGACTAATGTTGGCCGTAGACCTTCCAACGCTTGGCAAACGGGAGCGCGACCTGAGAAACGGCCACGGCAGACCAGCGGTTATCCGTAAGAACACCGCGCTCGGAGCCCTTTCCAAACCAGCTTGGCTGTATCATTTCCTCACACAGCCCAAGTGGAAAATGGCCAACATGGTCAACCATCTGCCGCATGGTGCAGAGGCCATGAAGGTGATCGACAATGTGAATGCCCAGTTCCGTGCAGATGTGGACTGGAAAGACGCGCAAGAAATGATGGCCCAATGGAAAGGCAAGTTTGTGCTGAAGGGAATTCAGAGTGTGGAAGATGCCGTAAGAGCGGCCGAGATCGGTGCCAGTGGCATTGTGCTTTCCAACCACGGAGGCCGACAATTGGACGGTGCCCCTGCTCCACTCGACCTGCTTCCAGAAACGGTTCAGGCTGTGGGTTCTGACATTGAAGTGATGATGGATGGCGGTATTATGCGTGGTTCTGATGTCATCAAAGCCTTGGCATTGGGCGCCAAAGCGGTGCTCATTGGCAAAGCCTACCTCTACGGTCTGGCCGCAGGTGGAGAAGCAGGCGTTACCCGTAGCTATGAGATTCTGGTAGACGAAATGGAACGCGTTATGCGCCTCATTGGTTGTACGTCTATCGAAGAGTTGAATTCGAGCCACGTACGCAAGCGCAGTTAATGTAACTCCTCAGTTATCAGATTGGTGCACATGTTACTTAATCGTTACCTTGGGCACCTCTTAATCAATTAACCCCAATGAAAAGAATATTTACACTGACCGTGCTCGGACTCTTCGGGTACGCAACTACGCATGCACAATGCGTTGAAACTCCCGTGAACAAAGTGATCTTGGCCGGAGACAGTTGGGCCGCTTTCATGTACGGAGACCAGACCATCAACGATGGATTGAAGAACGTTGGTCATTCCGACAAGAAATTCGTGAGCAACGTGACTATTTCTGAGAACGGGGCCGACACATGGGATTTTGTTGATGGTCCGAAACAGGTTGCCATTCAAGACCTTGTGAATGCCAATCCTGAAGTCAGCATCATACACATGAGTATCGGTGGCAACGACCTTCTGGGCGATTGGAACGTTTCCTTTACGCAAGAAGAAACAGACGCGCTAGCTGCAGAAGTGGAAGAACGTCTGGACAGCATCATCGATTTCCTTCAGAACACGCGCCAAGGAATGAACGTGTTTTGGCCAGGCTACACCTACCCTAACTTTGAGGAGGTTATTGAAGAAATAGCTCCTTTCCAAACAAGTCATCCCTTCTATAGCACTTGGAACGACATGGGGCAGCCCGATTTCCTCACGATCAACACCATTCTGAATGATATGTCGGATTCGGTGTCACTTTCTGCCGCCACCGATCCACAGCTTCATTTTGTACGTGCACAGGGTGTACTGCAATACCACTTCGGACAGGAGCAAGCGTTAGGCGTTGCTCCCGGAGGAACTTATGCGGCCTTCGAAGCCCCATTGCCATTGGGTTATCCGGAATATCCTTCGCCTAAAGAATCCATGCGTCTGTATGCGGGCATTTTCACCGATTGCTTCCACCTTTCACCAGAGGCCTACTTGGTGTTCTTCCAGTATCAGGCCGAGCGCTATTACCAAAAAGCGCTGATGGACGACCTTTACCTCCTTTCTGAAGGCGGTACTAAAGATGGGTCGGTCACATCTGCCAGCGAGGTTTCACAGACCATCCGCATTGGTGAAGAAAACGGAAGCGAAGTGGCCGCGGTACTAAGCTTCAATACGCAGTCAATGGCCGATACTACCCTTTCAGGTGCCAGCATCTTCTTACGCAGGGAGAGCCTTGAAGGAACAAATCCATTTGTGGGTAATACGCTACAAGTAAAGATGATCAATGGCAACTTCGGTTCAACAGCCGATGTAGAAGCAGTAGACTACACCGCAACTGGCGATGCTGAAGGCGAAGCTTGCAAGTTCGGGTCTCATTCGCAAGATGGTCATTGGGTGCGCATCGACCTTTCGGAAGATATGATCGCTAACATTAGCAACGATGCAGCAACGCAGTTCATCATTACCGTTCCGGGTTTTACGGGTGGCGTCATGACGTTCAACGATGCTACCGACCCAGTTTATGCTCCAGTATTGAACTTGAATTATGGTCCGGAACCCTCTTCTGTCAGCGAAATTCGTGGGACACGAGAACTGGCCGTTTACCCGATTCCAACAACGGGTGAGTTGACAATAGACGTGAATCCGACAGATCTGCTTTCTGTAGAAGTGATGAATATTTTGGGAGAAGTTGTTCTTGTGCCTCAAACTAAGACCAACCGCATCGACATTAGCGAATTGCCAATTGGCTCTTACATTTTGAGAATAACTACCAAAGAAGGTATTAGCGCCAAGCGCATCGTTAAACGATAAAGGCAGCCAAACCGCTCCTGGTTAAAATGGTGTTCTGCATTCACTTGCGGGGCGCCATTTTTTATTCAAACAGCAAGCGAATGGGAATTGCTTGACAAAGACAAGACCTACCTTTTACGTATTCTCGTAGGTTGCCATCTTCTGCTTGAACTCCTCTATGGCATTCGGAATATGGCTGGCCACATCAAAAAAGGCCTCAAGTTTAGTGTGGTCCAGTTGGTTTACAATTGCCTTTTCCAATCGGAAAACAGCCCGCATGGCAATTTCACGCTTCTCCTTGCCCTTATCGGTCAGGCACACGAAGGCCATCCGTTTATCCGTAGGGTCCTTCTTCCGGTAGATCAGCTCCTTCTCCTCCATGGATTTCAGCAATCGGCTCAAGCTGTTAGGTTCCATGCCCATGCGCGGTGCGATACGCGTTACAGGTGTTCCGCCTTCTTCATTTATAGCCAGCAGGACAAAGGCCATGCTGACAGTTGTATCATGCTCCGCGGCCATTTCGTTGTAAAGTCGCGAAATTTGGAACCAGCCCGTTCGCAATTTGTAAATGACCATCTGGTCAGCAATCTCTAAGAATTGATCCATTGGCTAAAAATAGGATAGGCAGCTAATAATGGCACTTAATTTCGGATGATGATCTGCGAAAGATCAATGTCTGCATCCATTCCTTTCATGTCCAGCCAATAGATACCAGTTTTCAGTGGAGCTACATCAAAAAAGAAAGGCAACCTTGATCTGTTCTGTAGTACCGAACGACCCGATACATCAACCACGCGCCAATCGACCCATTGCCCGGTATGTTCGGTCAACGAAACGGCCATTATTCCCTTGCTGGGATTCGGATAGATGCGCAATTCAGCCGAAGGCTGGTCGGCTACGGAAACGCTAGGGTCAACCGGAACAGCCATAGTTGCCGTAGTGGCAAACGCCCATTTGGCTATTGCGCCAAAGTAAGTGGTATCAAAATATTCCACGCGGTCGGTGGTAGTATGGTAGTGTGGATTACCATCGTTGTCAAAATCCTCAATAAGAAGAATGGCGCTGAAGTCATGGTTCCAAAAAGCTGCATGGTCGCTGTAGGTTGCACCCGGATTGTTGGTCTCTATGTTCAGGTCGATACCATATGTGCTTATCATATTGACGGCTACCGTTCCCAAGTTGACCGAATTGGCAATGGGCCGCACATGCACCCGTGCCAGTTTGTCGCCATCACCATCCCACGCTATAGCGTCCATATTGATCACAGCAATGATGGAATCGCCATTGTTCTCGGCTGCCGAGGCATAAGCGTTAGCTCCCACCAGACCATACTCCTCTTCATCCCAGACAGCATACACCAAGGTGTAGGCAAAATGATATTGGGATAGGATGCGCGCAGCTTCAATCACCGCAGCCGTACCACTGCCGTCATCGTCAGCAGCGGGCGATAAGCCTCCCGTAGGCATGGAATCGTAATGCCCGCACAATATTACTTTCTGGTTCGGGTAAACGAGTCCAGGCTGAGTAGCCACCACATTTTCACCAGTAGCGCCAAAAGTTTGCAAGGAAGTGCTCAGTCCGAAGGATTCCAAGCGTTCTTTGATGTAGCGCGCAGCTAAGGCATTGCCAGGATTGTTCTTATTGCGGGATGCAATGGTGACCGCATTACCATCTACCGTTACTGGAAATTCGCCCGATATGGCGCTTGAATAGTAGATGAGAGAATCAAGACTCACATCAGACAGCATCTGCTGAATCTGTGGGTCTTGCGCAAACAACGGATTAGAAATGGTAAGAAGGAATAGAAATAATGGTCGTTTCATGGTCAGACGAATATAAGCGTGAAGACGGGACTGACACGGGTCAATGCCATTTTTCCTAATCTGAATACCTTGCACCAAATATTTACAACCATGAAACAACGTCTGCTTAATACCACCCTTCTCCTTATGGCCATTGTTCTTTGGGGTTGCCCTTACAAGTCGTCTGTGCCGCTATCTGAAGCTACGGAAAATGTGAACAAACAGATGTTGGGCCGATGGGTTCCGCAAGGCATGGAAGACAAAGAGAATCCTGAATACTACCTCATAGAACAGCGAGACACGCTACATTATGATGTAGCACATTACCTCTATAGCGATGAAGGCAAGGAATATTCGGTAAAGAATTATGTGGGGCATACCACTCGTTTGGAAAACATCCTGTTCATGAACCTTCAAGAGTCGGGTACCAAGGAATACCTGATCTACCGTTTAGATCTGAGCGATGGGACCATGACCAAGTACGAGGTGACCAACAACATTGACGAACAGTTCAACGATTCGCAGAAACTTCGCGAATTTGTACAGAAATACATGCGCCTGAGCTTCTTCTACAATGCAGATGAAGTGGAGCTCGTTAGAAAGTAGTCAACACCCGTTTCTCTTCCGATATCAGTTGAGCATCTGCGCCATAATAGCGGAGAATGAAAGTCTGGGTGGTCGACCAAGCCGCTGACCGTAGTTCTTCTATCGACCCAAACTTGCCAATGAGCCGTCCTTGGATGTCCAAAACCTCGATGCGTGCCACGATCTTTCCGCTTGAGCGCGGTGATTCGAGCCCAACCAATAGCAGCGGATCTGAGAACGCTGAACATCCGTTGGCCGTACTTGCCTCTACGGTGTAGGTACCAGTGCTCAAAGGCGTGTAATTCTGCTGGTTGGCATCCGGTATTGGATTCCCGTTCAAATACCACTGATACGATGGATAAGATCCGGATGCCTGTAAACTTCCGCCCAGGTCGGTAATGGAAACCTGTGGGGAAATGTAAACCGAAACTTGCGTTGAGTTCGGAATAGAATACGCTTGAAGATGGTTGAACGAAACGGCCGTTACTTGATGATTGCCTGCATTTTGCCACACTACTTGCACCACCGATGAATCTGAATTGGCAGCCACAATGGTTCCATTCTCCACATCCCAACATACCCAACCACCAGCAGCAGGGTTCAGAACCTCAAAGGTGGCTGTATCGGCCGAACAGGACGAAGAAGCAATATTCAGTAGCGCTTGTTCTGGACGGATGTTCTCATACAAAAAGGAGATGATGCTGTCTGTAATTGGGCTCCAATGTTCGGTGGGACCGCCTACCAATTGGTTATTGACATTTACGCCCCAAATGTTGTGTCCAACACCCGCAAAGGTGTTCAGTTCGGCAGTGCCGCCCAAGTTATTGACCCGCATTGAGATATTGGCTGAGCCAAAGACCTCTGGCATAAGGAACAGTGCGGTGAAGGGGAAACCGTAATCGTAAGGAACAATGAGGTCGTCTGTGCCATGAAAAAGGGTCATGGGCACCACTTCGTTCTGCTGAACGTAGCTCGTATCCATGAGCGCACCCCACAGATTGATAATGCCCCTCACATGATTGGTATGGTTGAAGCTATTGCCCGAACAGCTCAAACAGCCAAGGTCCGGATTGGCTCCCAAAAGACCCGATTGGAAGGTTTCTGCAGGACGTTCGTTCTCGTCCATGTACACGGCATGCATGGCCGAAAAACCGCCTGCACTTACTCCACCCACAAACATGTAGTTGGTGTCCACGCGGTAGGTATCAGCATATTCCTTTATATATCGGATGGCGGCATGGTAGTCCTGCGCAGCGCGGTAAATGGCTCTGACGGCACTCACTGAGCTTGCCACGTTCATGTTCATACGGTAATTGATACTGGCCGCTACGTAGCCCTTCTTGGCCAGACTATCGCAGGTGGCCCAAACATCTTCGTCTTCCTTTGTTCCGAACAGATAGCCACCTCCGTAGGCCAAAATGACAAACGGTCGCTTGGCCAAAGCATCGCCTTCGGGGAAGAAGATGTCCATGGTCATGGCCTGATTCACCGTTACATTCTCGGCCACATAAACGGCTGTCAACGCAGGTGAATTTCCATAAACAACATCTTGTGTTACAGTAGATTGAAATACATTACTTAAATATCTTTCTGACGAACAGGGCTGCCCTGTTACCATGCCAATGGTTGTTACAGAAATGGATAAGAACAGGGCGATTCTCTTCATGACCTTATTGCTTCAATTCTTCAGCGCGTTGATAATATCTTCTGGCCGCGTTCGCAGACGGTAATTGGTGGGAAGGTCGGCAAAAAGCACTTTTCCTACTTCATCCAATACAAATGTGGTCGGTTTGGGTACATCCGGCTCAAAGCCCAGTAGCTCAAAACCCTTGGGAACGCCATCGCTGTGCAGGATCCCCAGAATCTGAGCCGCTCGGTTGTTCACATCCACCAGAAAATCGTAGTCCATTCCTACCCGTTGGGCATGTTTCCGGCTTTTCTCATGCGATTGCGGGCTGATGAGCACAACCCTTAGACCCAAGTCCTTCCACTCCTTTTCGTACTGACCCAATTCCTGCACCTGCGCTGTGCATATAGGACACCAATTGCCACGGTAAAAAATGACCAAGCGTTTCTGGCCCCGCCAATCTTCAGATGTAAGCTTGTTACACTCGTAATCCTCCAGCGGAATGGTAGGCAGCTTTTTCCCTACTTTGATCTTGTCTTTGCTTCTATCTCCAAGATTTGAATACCATGCCACGTAGGCCATCCAGCCGCTTAGGGAAAGAAGCGCAAGCAAGGGTGCGGCCGATGCCACTTGTTCCTGATAGCTGGTGTAAACTGAATAGAGAGTGGCCACGAAAATGCCCACGGAAAAACCAGTGAGCCCAGGTGATGTTCTCGGTACGTTTACGAGGTACAATCGCGCGAAAAACAGGGTGATCTGTGCTGCGGCCATGGTCACTGCCAACCACACGGACTGCGAACCGCCACCCACCACCAACATATAAGCACCAAGGGCAGTGACCATCACGCTGTAGGTCACTAACGAGCTCAAAAACCATGACTTCAACTTGTTCTCCATTGCTGTGCTCAATCTCTATGGTTTTGCCGAACGTTTTACCCGATCCGGATAATTGCTGATAATGCCATCTACGCCCAACTCCTTCATTCGCAGGATGTCCTCTTCGGTGTTGACGGTCCAAACATGAACCAACTTGCCCAAGTTGTGAATCTTCTTTATCAGTTTGCGGTTAGCAGCCGTAAGACTGATTCCGAAAGCTTCCACGTAGTCGTATTTCGAAAGCTTTACAGCATGCAATTTGAAATCGAGCATCAATCCTCCCGAATACGAAACGAACAGCTTCTGTAATCTTATTGTGGGATGATGTGTGTGCAGATATTCCAGAACCTTATCGTTGAAACTATGCACCAAGGCCCATTTTTCGGCCTTGTATTTCATGATGAGCTTCGCAACGTTTTCTTCAATTCCTAGATAGGTTTCTCCGCCTGCTTTTATCTCAATGACAAACTCTGTAGAACCATCCATCAACTCAAATACCTGCTCCAATGTTGGAATCGTTTCATCGGGAAACTCCAGCGGAAAATTTCCAAAGGCTTTCACCGTTTTAAGTTCAAACCAAGTCATTTTTCCTACTGTTCCTTTGGTGTTAGTAGTTCGGTTCAAGGTTTTGTCGTGCATGCAAACAACCACACCATCTGCGGATTGCTGTACATCAATTTCAATTCTATCCACGCCTATTTCCAAGGCCTTTTTAATGGCAGAAAGTGTGTTCTCCGGAGCATAACCGGATGCTCCGCGGTGAGCCGTGATGGAAATCTGTTGTGCCATTGTTGCCGTTGAAATGAGCATTAGAGCCACAATCGTTCTCATTCGGCTAAGGTAAGCCAAGCGGATGTTTTTCAATAGCTTCGGCAGCGTTGATCCATGCTTGGCACTGAAATCCATATTGTTCCTGAATTAGCAGCTCCAGTACGCTTATCTGACTATGCTGGAGGCATCTTTCTCTCTATTCAATCTCGCAAGGGAATGAAAAAGGCCATTGATAAAGGTTGGGTGCGGATCGATGGAAAAGTGGCTGCTACGGGCAATCACTTGGTCGGTGGTGAAAAGATAGAATTGATTGTAGCTGAGACCAATGAACGACCTTCAATCGACCTGAAGCTGGAAGTTCTGTTTGAAGATGACCATTTGGCAGTGATTGAAAAGCCGGCCGGAATTGAAGTGAGTGGAAACAAACATTGGACGATCTCCAATGCCCTTCAATCCAATCTGAAGCCAAGCAACGAGAAGGATGCGTTGAAGTTTGCCGAACCCATCCATCGGCTGGACTATCCGACCAGTGGAGCACTCTTGATCGGTAAAACGTCATCCTCGGTTATGGCACTCAATCGGCTTTTTGAATACCGGGAGATGGAAAAGGTCTATCATGCGGTGACCATCGGCCAAATGGAATTGGAAGGAACCGTTGACTCGCCCATTGACGGAAAGGCGTCAAGGTCAACATACCGCGTGCTCAAAACTGTTGTTTCAGAACGGTTCGGATGCTTGAATCTGGTGGAACTCCGACCGTTGACGGGCCGAAGACATCAACTTAGAAAACAACTGTCCGAGTTAGGCCACCCGATACTTGGCGACAAGGACTACGGCTCGAAAGGGCTGATTCTGAGCGGGAACGGACTATATCTCCACGCCTCTTTGCTTTCGTTCGTTCATCCGATCACGCAAGAAAATCTGACAATACACTCATCTCTTCCGAAAAAGTTCGTGAAGATATTCCCGTAGCCTACTTTTGACCCCGTGGAAGAAGGACAACAGACACGCATCAATAAATACTTGAGCGAAGTGGGTTACTGCTCGCGCAGGGCGGCCGACAAATTGATTGAGGAAGGTCGGGTTACCATCAACGGCATGAAGCCAGAAATGGGCACCAAAATATCCGCAGGTGACGAAGTGCGAGTGGATGGTCAACTCATCTCCGAACCTAAGGAAAAACCCGTTTACATTGCTTTCAATAAGCCCGAAGGCATTGTTTGCACCACCGATGTAAGCGTGGAGCCTGACAACATCATCGATTTCATCAACTACCCTACTCGTATTTTCCCCATAGGAAGATTGGATAAGATGAGCGAAGGCCTGATCTTCCTGACCAATGATGGCGACATTGTGAACAAGATCCTACGCGCTCGCAACAATCACGAGAAGGAATACCTGGTGAATGTGAACAAGCCCATAACCAAGGAATTCATCCAACAGATGAGTTCAGGTGTGCCCATTCTAGATACCGTCACCAACGAATGCGAAGTGGAACAACTCACCAAGTTCCGCTTTCGGATTGTACTTACACAGGGATTGAACCGGCAGATCAGAAGAATGTGTGAACACCTTGGTTATCGTGTGGTGAACCTGAAACGAGTGCGCATCATGAACATCAAACTGGATATTCCCACTGGAAAATGGCGTGATCTTACGAACGAGGAATTGGCAGAGATCGAACGCATGGTGGCAGATTCTTCGAAGACGTTTGAATAGAAGTGTGAACAGAACACGGGTAACACGCGCACTTTGGTAAACCATTCTGAATCGAACTGATATTCAAGGATTTACCTATATCTTCTTTGCATCTGTAAAAACCGAAAGCTGCCTTATTCTCTCAGTTTTCTAAGTGAGTCGATCCTGTGCTTGAATTTCCGTTCGGGATTGGTTGACAGTTCAGGTGTCCAAAAATGTTCCGAGGTAAAATCCCACAAGCGCGCTAAGCGGTAACCTTCAAACGTTGCTTTCCCAAATCGCCTTTATTGATGTTCATCCCGCTCAAAAGAATCAGCGGGATATGTGGCAACCGAACGAATGAAAAGAAGTTGAAACTCTCCTAAGTCAAGCACTTAGAAAAATGAATTGCGTATGTTCTGCTAGGTCTTTGCCGTGCAAGACTACATTTGTTTCCTACTCCCACGACATGGAAAACATCCGCTCCCAATTCCTTCTCAACCCGAACATCATCCATCTGAACCACGGTTCGTTTGGGGCGTGTCCGAAACCCATTTTTGAGGATTACCAGAACTGGCAACTTCAGTTGGAACAGGATACGGTTGAGTTCTTTGCCCGCAGAGGGCCAGAGTTGCTTTACAATTCAAGGAAAGCACTGGCAGATTTCATTGGTTGCCATGCCAATGACGTGGTATATACCATGAATCCGAGTTATGCTATCAACATTATAGCTAAAAGTTTCCCCTTAAAGCAGGGTGACGAAATTCTGGCAACCGACCTCGAATATGGAGCCATGGACCGCACCTGGAATTACTATTGCCAGAAAGCCGGTGCCACGTATGTACAGCAACGCATTACTCTGCCCGTTTCGAATAAAGAGGAGGTGGTGGAAGAGTTCTTCAAGGGGCTGACCCCAAACACGAAAGCCATTTTCATCAGCCACATCACGAGTTCAACGGCATTGATCCTTCCGGTAAAGGAGATATGTGCGAAGGCCAAGGAACTGGGGCTGATCACCATTGTTGACGGGGCACATGTTCCCGGTCATATTCCCTTAGACCTCTCTACGCTGGACGCGGACATTTACACCGGAGCCTGCCACAAGTGGATGCTCACGCCAAAAGGAAGTTCGTTCTTATATGTAAAGCGGGACTTGCAATCCTTGTTCGATCCTTTGGTGATCAGCTGGGGATATGAAAGCGACAACCCTTCCAACTCGCAGTTCATTGATTTCCACCAATTGCAAGGCACGCGCGATTTCTCTGCCTTCCTGACCATTCCGAAGGCGCTTGAGTTCCGAAAGGAATTCGACTGGGAAAATGTATCTGCCCAAGCAAGAAAGGTCTCTCAAGAGAATTACCACCGATTTTCCGAAGTAGCCAATGGCCAAATGCCCTGCATGGTTTCCGATGATTTTCTAGGACAGATGTGCAGTCTGGAGATCGATTGCCCCGACTTTGTGAAACTTGGTGAACTGCTATACAACCGCTATGGAATTGAGGTTCCGGTATTCCCGCACGGAAACAAGGTTTTCATCCGCTACAGTTTTCAAGGTTACAACAAACAGGAAGACCTTGATGCCTTGTTCGCTTCCTTGGCGGAGATCAGAAGAACCACCGATCTGTTGGGCTGATCACCAGCTCAGTTTGGCCATTTTGCCCCGTTTGCCCATGAGCCAGCCGGTAGAATCGGCCAAGGCGCAGGTGTAATAACCATCATCTGAAAGCGAAATCCAGTTGTAGCCATTATCCACCGAATAGTCAACGCCCGTTCTGCCACATGTAACCAAAAGCTTCTTGTCTGTTGAAGCTGCCACACATGAGCGGTATCCGCGCGGCTGATTCTCAGCTATCAGTTGCCAAGTTTCGCCCCAATCTTCTGAAACGGCACAGTTTGCTTCGGAACTGGTGCTATCGAGGTAGCAACCACCAACTGCCACAATTACCTGGTTTCCTTCACAAAGTGAAAAGGTTCCACAGCCTTCAGCAGACCGAATTGGAGTATTGAAAAACTCCCACGAATCTTGACCTGGATACGTTCGCATTACTCTGGCCACGGAATCTCCACCAGTGGCCACGATCCTCATCTTTTCCGTGATAAGCACACCAGTTCCGCTCGCTGCAAATCCAGCTTCCTTGGCTAATGCCAATGGGAGCTTATCTGTAGAAATTTCAGTCCACGTTTTTCCCTGATCTTCAGAACGGAGCACCACGAATTTTCCATCCATTGGATCACCGAAGCAATACCCGATAGTTCCTTGGAAATCCATTCCATCTAGGAAGATGCCCGAATCCAAGCGGGTATAGACTTCGACCCATGAGAGACCGCCATCTTCGGTTCTGAGTATCCTGCCCTCCTCGCCTGCTGCCATTAGCAATGCTGTATTCGCATCAAAAGCATGCACATCGCGGAAATCAAGATGTGTGTATCCGTCAATAGAATCGGCCACCCAGTTTTCGCCATCGGTCATGCGGAGAAAGGTTCCTCCTGTACCGCTGGCCCAACCAATGGAATCGTTTACCAGATAGAGCCCACGAATGTTCGCCTTGGCTGCACGCTCATGTACTTGAATCTGGGGAACACTGACTTTGTCAGCTTGGTTTTGGCAAGAAAAAAGCCCTAGCACAATGGCCAGGGCTTTTAGTAATTGAAAGTATCGGTTCATTGTGCCAAGATACTACGCATCATCTTTCTTCACTTTATTCCGGATTCGGCTCAGCGTTTCCGGGGTAATTCCCAGCATGGAAGCGACATAGCGCAAGGGCACATTCTGTATCAATTTGGCATTCTCCTTCAGCATCTTTCTATAGCGTTCTTCCGGGCTGAGACTCAGATAATCGACCACTCTACCTTCTACGTAACCGTAAACGCGCTCGTTGATAATTCTACCCAAACGATCCCATTTTGGAACCTTATCATACAACTTCTGCATGCTTTCATAACTCAGCACCAACAGTTCGCTATCGGTTATGGCCTGAATGTACTGCATAGAGGGTCGCTGCAGGGTAAAACTGGTATGCGCGGTTACGATATTGTGCTTGGTGTTGATCATTGTCGTCACTTCGCCATCATTGATCTCGTAATAGCTGCGTACGTAGCCTTTTACTATGAACCCAATGTGCTTACACACCAGACCTTCGTCCACAAAATACTCCCCGGCAGGTAGAGACATGGGTTCAAAGTGCGACATGATGATCTCCATTTCCTGATCGTTGAAGGTCACAATACCTTGAATGTAGCTTTGCAGGGCAATCGCTCCTTCTACGTTTTCTATTACATTTTCCATGAGATTCCTTATTTAAACACCAAAAGCCCAAGAGGGCTGATGGCGCAATGACCGGACTGGCAATATTATCTATTTGTTCTAATCAACTGTCTTTACTTAACCTGAACATGTAACCCAAAGATACTTCAACCGATCGATTTGATTGTGACTTGTATCCATCAGGTTCCGTTTTGTATTTGTTGGTATCGAATAGGCCAAATCCATAACGGGCATCCAAAAAGATATTGCCTCTGCCAATGGCATATTGCATGCCAAGACCACCGTTTATGCCAAGGTCGATCCGGTTCTGCTTGTAGCCATCGTCATCGATGTCGTTATCAAAATCGATGCTCTCTTTGGATTCGGTACCGAGCACACTGGTCTTGTTCCTACCGCCTGCCCAATAGCCAGCGTAAGGTCCGAGCACTACGAATCCTTTGAACTTCTCGCCTCCGAACTGCGCTTTGGCCAACACTGGAATTTCCAGGTAATTGGCCGACATCTGCGTGTAATCGCTTGTTGCGGTTGAAGCGGTTTTACCACCTTTTTGAATGAACACTACTTCTGGCTGCAGAGAGAAGGTCTGGTTGAAACCATAGTTTACCGCGGCTCCGAACTGATAACCGAAGGTCATGTTCTTTTCGGTGCCCGTTGGCGTGTTTCCCGAAACTGTGTTCAGGGTTCCTCCGCCTTTGGCTCCTAGCGAAAGTTGCGCCTTACTAGTGTTAATGCTTGCACCGGCTATCGCCAATGACAACGCTACTACTTTCCATTTTTTCATTGTCTTTAGTTTTAGTTATGACTGAGGCCAGTCCGCTGACCATTGTTTCACTAATTGACCCGACAAAGGAAATGGGCCGAAAAAAATCGACCATTGACGATGGTCAAAGTTGGTTTGATGGGATTTTGATCATTCGTGCGCGAAACCACAGCACGCGAAAATTATTGTGCAAGTGCGAAAAATTTTCATAAAACGTTGATCAACAGTACTTATCAGACCTCAGCTAATCTGAAATCTGAAATAAAGTGAGTCGATGCAACCCACAAAAAAAGCGACCTGATGGTCGCTTTCAATGCCAAAAAAAGTTGAATTCCTTAGCTGTTCTTGATCAGACTTATGGTTGCAAAAGTTTGAACGATCTCTACCATTACCACCTCTCCGTTGTGGTACGTGTACTGCTCTTTGCTACCGTTTGGTAATTTGACCTCATACTTATGGTCTCCAACTTTCTCAACCTCCAATTCCTTCCCATACCTTTCGTAAAAAAGTGTGGTCCGTTCAACCGGTTCTTCAAAAAAGACACAAGCAGAACTGTAAGTCACCATCTGTTGGCCGATCTCCTCTACCCGGTCGCCATCATTCTTGACATATTGATTCCCGTTCCACTTCAGTTCAGAGCTTGATTCTAACTTCTCATTCACCCATGTTTTCAATTCAGATGAGACCAACTTGTTCTCATCAAAGAGACTGAGCAGTACTGAACGGTGTTCAGCTTTCCGGATCAGTCCGGCAGCACTGTTGTTCTCTACTCGGAACGTGGAAGCTCCATCAATATCGGTTCTACTCACTAGGTATGTTCCTATCGGTCGGCCGTCCAACGACACATCGTACGAGAAGCTATCTACGGTGGCATTCGGGCCAAAGGAGGTCAACATAAGAATACCAGGAAGGATGAGGGCTGCTAGCTTTTTCATGTTCAAACGTTTAGCTTGTTCAACGACTTCTGCGAGTTCCACGTTTGGTCGTTTGTCGAATCAGGTGGATGTTGAGCATAGCGCGCCCTAAATACTAAAGGGTCAAATTCAATGCGTCTTTGATAAAATCGCTCGTTCCAATGCCGATTACCTTCAGAATTAGTGACTTTTGTGACCATGCAGTCCGTAGCGTTCTATTTGCTTGTTCCATTACTGTATGCCTTGTCCAAATTGCCAATGAAGGTTCTTTACGGGCTGTCGAGTGTGATGTACTTGATCGTCAGTAAGCTTATCAGGTACAGGCACAAGGTCATACTGGAGAACCTCAGAAATTCGTTTCCATCTTCAACGTTGGGCGAGATCAACGCTATGCGAAGTTCTTTTTACCGCTATTTCTGTGATATGCTGGTTGAGTCGGTAAAGAGCCTGAGTATTTCAGAAACAGAACTGAAAGAACGCCTGGAATTCGTAAACACAGATGTGTTCAGAAAGCACTTTGAAAACCGCCAAAGCGTGGTGGTGCTGATGGGGCATTGGGGCAATTGGGAATGGGCCGGGTTACGATTTGCCTTGGAACCATTGCACAGCTTGGCGGTAGTTTATAAGCCGCCAAAGAATGCTCAAGCTGACAAACTTGCCAGAACCATGCGAAGTCGTTTTGGAAGTACCGTCATTCCCATGAAGGCGGTTTTGAAATCGATGTTGGCGAACCAGAATGCAGTAACCGCTACAACATTCATTGCGGATCAGGTTCCTTCCTATGGCTCCGCACACCGTTTGACCTTTCTGCACCAGGATACGCGTGTTTTTCTAGGTGCGGCCAAAATTGCCCACAAGTTGAACTATCCTGTGATCTATGCAGGTGTTAAACGGGTTTCCCGCGGACGATACAAGATCCATCTTTCAGAAATCGAAGCAGCTCCACGTGGTTCGTCTCCCGAAAAGATCACCGAAAGGTTTTTTCAGTTGCTGGAGGCCGATATTCGCACCGAACCAGAAACTTGGCTTTGGAGCCATAAACGTTGGAAGCACAAGCAAGCATCATCAATAACTGAGCAAATTGGAGAACAGCGCATCTAAAGAGATCTACTTCCATGTTGGTACCGGTAAGACCGGAACAACATTTCTTCAGTACAGGGTTTTCCCAAAGTTGGTAGGTATTCAATACATCCAACGAACGCAATACCACAAAGCAGTGGAGATCATTGCCAGGTCCAAGCACAAACGCATACTGGTTTCTAGAGAATTCGACCAACAATTGGAATTCGAAATCTCGAGGTTTTCGGCACGGATCCCATACGCACGTCCGATCATTGTATTCAGAAGGCACGATAGTTACATAGCTTCGCAGTATAGAAGGTTCATCAAAAACGGTTTTACGGGTAGTTTCAGCGCTTTTTTTGATGTGATCAATGACACAGGAAAGTTCAAGAAACATGACCTTGAGTACTGTCGGCAAGTAAAACTCCTGCAAGACCACTTTTCCGAACCTCCCGTTGTTCTGATCTACGATGATCTTCAACGTGACCCGAAAAAGTTTATCGAATCACTGGCAGCTCGAATGAATACAACCATTGAATTCCGTAAAGTGGATACAAGCAGCAAGCACCGTTCTTACTCAGAAAAGCAGTTGAAAGCCTTGAGGTTTGTGGCAACTCGCATTAATCTGTTGAAAGGTCGAAGATTCAAGAATAACGTACTCGACCTATTCTCACGTCTTTATCTTGCTACCATCAGGTATGGAACACTCTACCTGAGTACTCTTTTTCCAGATAGTTGGTTCAGTCCAGAACCGCTCATCACTCAGCAAGAGTTGGAAGCAGTACGCTTGTTTTACGAAGCGGATTGGAATCGGTGCAAAGAATTGGCGAACGTAGGTCACACCAACCACAACGCGTTGTAACTACGGAACCGTGTAGTTGAAATCAGAATAATTCTGACATTAGCATACTGAATTGCAATGCATGCATTGTTTTAAATGATTAACATGAGCCATCCTAAATACCCACACCTTTTTGAACCGCTTGACCTAGGTTTTACCACCATCCGCAACCGAACACTTATGGGTTCCATGCACACCGGATTAGAAGAGGAAAAAGGTGGTTTTGAACGCATGGCCGCCTACTTTGGCGAACGTGCAGAAGGTGGTTGTGGCCTCATCGTTACGGGTGGAATTGCACCTGATGTGCACGGTTGGACGAGCCCATTTGCAAGCACATTAACGAACAAAAAAACGGCCGACAAGCACAAGGTCATTACAGAAGCTGTGCACAAACACAATGGAAAGATCTGTTTGCAGATTCTGCATACGGGTCGATATAGCTACAGTCCGATAGCTGTGGCGCCATCTGCGCTAAAATCGCCCATTTCCCCCTTCAAACCTTGGGCGCTGAACAAATGGGGCATTGAGCGTACCATCAAGCATTTTGTACGCTGCGCAAAGTTGGCGCAATACGCAAATTATGATGGCGTGGAGATCATGGGGTCCGAAGGCTACCTCATCAATCAGTTCATTGCAAAAAAGACCAATCATCGAACAGATGAATGGGGCGGTTCCTATGAGAATCGAATTCGTTTCGCATTAGAAATTGTTCGCAGAACGCGCGAAGCAGTTGGAACCAACTTCATCATCATTTTTCGTCTTTCCATGCTCGACCTTGTTCAAGGTGGAAGCACTTGGCCAGAGGTGGTTCAGTTGGCAAAAGAGCTGGAAAAAGCGGGTGTAACCATCATCAATACGGGAATCGGTTGGCACGAGGCCAGAATCCCAACAATTGGAACGATGGTTCCGAGAGCAGCTTTTACGTGGGTAACTCGCAAAATGAAAGGCGAAGTTTCCATTCCGCTTATCACTACCAATCGCATCAACGACCCTAAAGTGGCCGAAGAGATCATTGCCCGGGGCGATGCAGATATGGTTTCCATGGCGCGCCCGTTTTTGGCCGATCCTCATTTGGTGAAGAAAGCTGAGGAAGGTCGCGAAGCGGAGATCAACACGTGCATTGCCTGCAATCAGGCTTGTTTGGATCATGTTTTCCAACGCAAAATTGTGAGTTGTCTTGTCAATCCGCGTGCTTGTCACGAAACGGAATTGAAGTACACTCCTACTTCATCCAAGAAGAAAATCGCGGTTGTTGGCGCTGGTCCTGCAGGATTGGCCGCTGCAACGGTTGCCGCAGAACGCGGTCATTCCGTAACGCTCTTTGAAGCTGATAAGGAGATCGGTGGACAGTTCAATATAGCAAAGCAGATTCCCGGTAAGGAAGAGTTCTATGAGACCATCCGCTATTTCGACACCATGATCAAGAAGCATGGCGTTGAGTTGAAATTGAATACCTGGGCGGATGAAACCACGCTTGCTGGATTTGACGAGGTACTCTTGGGAACTGGTATCACACCCCGAAAACCGAACATTCCGGGCATTGATCATCCGATGGTGCTTGGCTACTTGGATGTGCTTCGCGATAAGAAAGCTGTTGGAAAACGAGTGGCGATCATTGGCGCTGGCGGAATTGGATTCGATGTGGCTGAATACCTGACACACGAAGGTCAGCCGACATCTTTGAACCTTGCTGCCTTCCTCGAAGAATGGGGAATTGATGCGAAGAATGAGGTTCGAGGAGGCATTGAGGGCATTCAGCCGCATCCAGAACCATCTCCGCGAGAGGTATACCTACTTCAGCGTAAGGAATCTAAGGTCGGTGCTGGATTGGGAAAAACCACTGGTTGGATCCATCGCTTGGCACTCAAGAACAAGAACGTTCAGATGATCAATAACGTGCAGTACGACAAGATAGATGACAAAGGATTGCACGTCACTATCAAAGGTCAACCCGAACTTTTAGAGGTGGACAACGTGATCATCTGTGCCGGACAGGAAAGCAACAATAAGATGTTTGAGCCACTGAAGGCAAAGGGAATCAATGTGCACTTGATAGGTGGTGCAGACCTTGCTTCCGAACTGGATGCCAAACGGGCGATTGACCAAGGAAGTAGATTGGCTGCCGCATTGTAATTTGGCAGCTGAATGCTGAATCATCTTAAATCCCACAAACTTGCATGGCTGATCGCGGCCGTGTATGGGGTGGTTTTCTGTCTGATCTCGCTGGTCAACCATTACAATTTCAGAAGCTACGGGCTCGATCTGGGTATTTACACTCATGGAATCTATAGCTATTCGCACCTGAAATGGCACATGTTCACGCTCGGATTGGAAGGCGAAGCTTTCAATCACCTCGGCAATCATTTCTCACCGATCGTTGCGCTGCTTTCGCCCTTCTATTACCTCTTCGGAACCTACACGCTTCTCATTCTTCAGATCGCGGCCATTCTCTTTGGCGCTTGGGGTGTTTATGAATTCGCCAAGGAGCGATTGACGGGATTTCAGCCAGAGTTGATAATGATGCTGTTCCTCAGCATGTGGGGCATTTATTCTGCCGTAGCATATGATTGGCACGCCAACGTGATGGCCGCCATGTTTGTGCCATGGTTCATCCTGTTCTATGAACGAAAGGACTGGAAAAAAGCCGTTCTGATGTTCGTTCTTGTTCTCATTTGCAAAGAGAACATGGCTGTTTGGATGGCTGCCATTATTGCAGGACTTGCCGTCCGTGATTTTATCCTAAAACCGAAGCAGACCAACTGGCTTTTCCTTGGTTCATTGCTTGGATCGGCAGTTGTTTATTTTCTCATTGTGCAAACGCTCATCATGCCTGCGTTGAACACGGCCGGTGTTTCGGATCACTTGGGCAATTACAGTCATTTAGGAAATGGACCGATTGGAGTGATCAAGACTTTGCTCAGTAAACCCAGACACATTTTCTATCTCATGTTTGAGAGCTTGCAGAATGATCCTTTGACCTTCATGCTGAAATCGCAATTGCATTTCATGGTGTTGGTTTCTGGTGGATTGGCGCTGATCTACAGGCCGCATTACCTCATTATGCTTGCGCCCATTTATGCACAGAAACTGCTTTCCTCCAATCCAGCGCATTGGGGTGTTTACTCTCAATATTCCATCGAATTCGTACCCATTATTTCTTTGGCTTTTGTGGATTGGTTGCAGCATTTTCCGTTTGAAAAATGGAAGATGCCTATGCTGGTTGGCACCATTGCCACGGCCACGTTCTTCAACTGGCACCCTACCCGACCGAACACCGGATTTTATCAGGCTTCACATTACGTATCCGGACTGAATTCCGAAGCTGTTTACCAAGCGTTGGAACTGATTCCAGACGATGCTATTGTTTCGGCAAGTAATGTACTTGTGCCACATATCGCTGATCGGGAAAAGATCTACCTGTTTCCTGTTGTAAAGGATGCAGATTATATGGCCATTCTAACTTACGGCCGCGACCTTTATCCTGTTGATAGTCTAGAATTTCCGCAGAAAATGGTTGAGTTAAGAAGCGATTCCTTGAACGAGGTCATTTATGACTCGAACGACCTGCTCATCATCAAACGGAATGCTATTTCTGAAGGAAAGCCATAAAATCAGCTACTGACCGTTCAGGAATTTCTTCCATTGGAACATGGCCCATGTTCTCGTAAATGAGTAGCTCTGAGTTCGGAATGTCTTCGTGAAACCGAGGTGCCGCCTCTACATTCACCAACCCATCCGAATCGCCCCACATGATCAGCGTTGGGCATTTGATCTGCTTGATCTCTTCTGAATGATCATAGTTTATCTGTCGTGTTTTACCCATCAATCCACCACGGTTCCCTTCACGAAGCAGTAATTCGTGGTAGCGTTCCACCAGTTCTTCGGTGATCTTCGAATCATCAAAATAGACCACTCTCACCGACTTTCTGACCAACGACCTAGGAGTGATGTGAGTTAGAACAGGCTTCATCCAATCCATTTTCTGGAGCTTGAAACTGAGAGGCGTGGGCTGATCGCCACGCGGGTAACCACTTGAGTTCAGAATGGCCAGTTTCTTAACCTTATCGGGGTGATTGACAGCATAGGTCCAAGCCATGTAACCCCCAAAGGAATTACCGGCCATGTAGCAGGTATCCACATTCAATTTCAGCAGAACATCTTCAATGAAGCGCTGATAGCGTTCGCGGGTGTAATCGCCATTCGGTTCTGGACCTGTGATTCCAAAACCCGGCATATCGAAGCTCACCACCCGGTAATGTTTCGCAAGTTCTTCGGTCCAACCTTCCCAAGTGTGGAGCGAGGCAGCAGTGCCGTGAAGCAACACCACGGTTTCGCCTGTGTCGCCATTGATCCTATAATGGACTTTCATGCCATCCAACTCCAAGAATTGCGAGTTATCGTAAGCATACTTCTCAACGATCTCTTCCACAGGGATATCATTATGCCAAGACGAAGCAATGAATCCACAGATAAGGCCTACAAGGCCGATAGCAAGATAAATGATGGCTTTTTTCATGAATGCGTTGGTGGAATTTGTCGGTTTTTAGGATGGATTTTGAGCAGAATGTTTTTCAAACCGCCCTAATTCCATCCTCATCTATTACAATGAGTTTCTGTTTGTAAAGTCCGCCAATGGCCTTTTTGAACAACTTTTTGCTCATGTGGAGCTGTTCGGCAATTTCTTCGGGACTGCTTTTATCCGAAAGCTTAAGTACACCTTGGTTGCGCTTCAAAACGTCAAGGATCTTGGCTGCGTTGGGCTCAATGCTTGCCACTCCCAATGGTTCGAGGCTTACATCGATCTTGCCATCTTCACGGATCAGCTTAATGTAGCCAAGCATCTGATCACCAATTTCAATAGGCTTGAACACCTCGTTGTGATAGATCAGCCCACCGTGCTTATGGTTTATCATTACCTGATAACCGAGTTCGGTTTCGTTGTATACCACAAGTTCCACCTCCTGCCCTCTTTCCAATTCAATGTTCTGCTGATCGAGCAGCTTTCCAATGCGCGGTGTGGCCACCAGCCGTTCGGTCTTCTCATCAAGAAAAACACCTACCAGGTACTTCTCGCCCACATTCATCTGTTCCACCATTTCGGCATAGGGCACAAACAGGTGTTTTTCCAGTCCCCAGTTGAGGAAAGCGCCAATGCGATTCACCGCAAAAACTTCTAACCACGCAAAGCCGCCCACGGTGACCAACGGGTCCAAGGTGGTTGCAACGGGGCGTTCGTCCGAATCGAGATAGACGAAGACCTTGATCTCGTCTCCTTCCTGCATGCCCGGTTTCAGGTATTTGTTCGGGAGTAAGATCACGTCTTCGTAAGCAGCATCGGCATGGCCCAAATACGCCCCTACGCTGGTGAAGCGATGAATAGTTAGTGTGTTGTATTCTCCAATTCTGAACAAGAGTACCGGGTTGTTAGGTATGATGGCCAATTGCCAACTGATTTTTACTGATTGCTGATTCTGAATTGACTAAAGCTCCTTTCTCAATCTTGCTACTGGAATCCCTAACTGTTCGCGGTATTTGGCCACGGTTCTACGGGCAAGAATGTATCCTTTTTCCTTTAGCAGGGCTGCCAACTTCTCATCAGCCAACGGCTGCGATTTATCTTCGCCCTCAATGGCATCGCTCAGTATCTTCTTCACCTCTCGGCTGCTCACTTCTTCGCCACTTTCGGTGGTCAAGGATTCGGAAAAGAACGATTTGAGCAGAAAGGTGCCGAACTGTGTCTGCACGTATTTACTGTTTGCTACACGCGATATGGTCGAAATATCCAATCCCACGATATCCGAAATATCTTTCAGGATCATGGGTTTCAGCTTCGTTTCATCTCCTGTGAGGAAGTATTCCTTCTGATATTCCATAATGGCATCCATTGTGCCGTACAATGTCATTTGCCGTT
>JBJOHR010000202.1:0-6036 GCA_046047575.1 Bacteroidota bacterium
AGGTTTTCAGTCGTTCAGCTGCTTCTTCTACTTTGCTCATCATTCAATCTTTATGCAACGAATTTAGGGATAGCTATAAAACAAAAAAGCCCGCCAGAATTACTGGCGGGCTTCCTTTAAATGGACTTTGTCCTAGTGCTGTACTACAAATCGTTTTGTAATCATTTCGGTGTCAGCCACAATACTCATCACATACACGCCTGCAGGTAAATCGCTCGACTGGATAGTAATCTTATTTGATCCTTCAGTGGTGGTGATATTTCTGTCGAATACTAGTTTTCCACTCATGTCCATGACGCGCAACTGAATATTAGCATCAGCCATCAATTCTAGATTGATGTTCAATGTTTCGCTAGTTGGATTTGGATAGAGGTTGACATTTGAAATAAGCGATTCCTTCGTTCCACTCTCAATGGCGGTCGGGTCAGCAAGTCTTGCTGACGAATTGTTCTTACAGCCGCTTATAACCACATCGTCAAGATAGATCTGATCATCGTTAGCTGACGCATCGCACCTGAAACGGAATGTTGTGCCAGCACTGAACGGTCCGGGAATTACAACGGAGCCTGCGTAAAAATTCCCATTTACAAACGAAGTGCCGGCAGCATATGCAGCCACCGTGGTATAGGATGTACCCGTGGCGTATTGTAACCAGAAATCCTCACCATTTTCCATACCGTTCGCTCTGAATACGAAATCAACGGTCACCTCATCATACGTGGTAAGGTCAAGCGCATTGGTTGTTGTTGACGAACCTACTCCCGAGTTATCCCTGATCATAATGGAATAGGTTCCACTGTAGGCGAATGTTCCATTTGACGATCTGCTGCAGTCGGTGCCGCCATCATTCCAAATACCCCAGCCACTTTCAAAATTGCTTGAATTGATGTTCACGTAAGAACATCCAGTTGCACAGGCTTGGCAGGACGTGCCGCCACAGTCAACACCTTCCTCGTCTCCATTCTGGATACCATCTGAGCAAGTGGGACATGGAGAACATGATGAACCACCGCAGTCAACATCTTCTTCGTCACCGTTCTGAATACCGTCTGAGCACGTTGGGCAAGCGGCACAAGCCGAGCCGCCACAATCAATGCCTTCTTCATCACCGTTCTGAATACCATCTGAACATGTGGCACAAGGAGAACAGGATGATCCACCACAGTCAACTCCTTCCTCGTCACCATTCTGAATTCCATCGGTACAGGTTGGAAGAACTGGCCCGCCTTGACAGCCTGTGATAACCACATCGTCAATGTAAACCCAGTCGCTGTTGCCCGAAGCATCGCACTGGAATCGTATCTGCGTGTTAGAAGTGAATGTTCCTGCATAAACAACGCTTTCGTTATATCGCTGATTGTTTACAAATTCGATTCCCGCGTTCCAATCACCAATGGTGGTAAAGGAAGCACCACCGTTCGTAGAAACCTGCAACCAGAAGTCCTCACCGGTTTCCATACTTGTTGGGTAGTAAGAGAATGCGATGGTCAGTTCACTGAAACTGGACAGGTCGAGGTTACTGGTTGTTGTTGCTGAAAACAAACCACTATTATCACGCAATTCTATTGTGTAAGAACCGCTATTGGCATATGTGGCGTTTGATACTATAGCCACATCTCCTCCACCATCATTCCAAATTCCCCAACCGCCTTCGAAGTTGTTATTATCAATAGAAACATAAGTACATCCACCACAATCTTCGCCAACGGTAACTCCACTGGCAGCGGTGCAGCCGTTTACATCGGTAACGGTTACCGAGTAAGAACCAGCAGCAAGCCCTGCGGCCGTACTAGACGATGAGCCATTGCTCCAAGAATAGGAGTAAGGTGCCGTTCCTCCAGAGACACTTGCAGTGGCCGAACCATCTGCTGTCTCGCATGTAGCGTCTGTTGAACCAGTGTTAACCGAAAGCATCGTTGGTTGTCCGACAATGGCATTTGCAGTAGCGGTACATCCGTTTACATCTGTTACCGTCAACGTGTAAGAACCTGCTGATAATCCAGAAATGGAAGTTCCTGAACCACCATTGCTCCAAGAGTAAGAATATGGAGCTGTACCACCAGATGCAGAACCAGATGCAGAACCATCGGAACCGCCATTACAGCTTACAAATGAACTTGAGGCAGATGCCGAAAGCGTAGAATTTTCCCCAACTGTTGCATTTGTGCTGGCCGAACATCCGCTTGCATCTGTTACAACAACACTGTAATTGCCAGCTGCAACTGCTCCAAGGTCTTCAGTAATTGCCCCATTACTCCAAGAATAAGAATATGGTGTATTTCCACCAGAAACGCTCAGGTCAACCGTACCGTTATTGGCAGAGCCACAGCTTGCATCTGAAGAGGTTGTGCTTAGCAGAATTGCACCCGGTTCGCCAACACTTGCCAATGCAAGATCGCTGCAACCGTTCGCATCATACAGAACTACGCTGTACGCGCCTGCAGGAACATTCGAAAGATCCTGCGTAGATGCTCCGTTGCTCCAGTTATAGCTGTATGGTGCTGTTCCTCCTGAAACGGAAAGATCAACTGCACCATCTGAAGCACCATTGCAGCTAGCAGCGGTTGAACTTGCTGATGAAGTCAACAGTGTTGGTTGGCTAACAGATGCTGCCGAATTGGCGGTGCAACCGTTCGCATCTGTCACGGTAACGGAGTAACTACCTGCGGCCAGGCCATTGATGGTGGCCGTACTTCCGCCATTGCTCCAAGAATAAGAATATGGAGCCGTTCCGCCTGATGCGCTCACAGAAGCAGAACCGTTATTACCACCGAAGCATGAAACATCGATAGCAGATGCAGAAGCCGAAAGAACCGAAGGTTGAGAAATGGTGACATTGGCTTGTGCTTGGTCGTTGTTTCCGTCTGTTACAGTAACAGTATAAGTTCCTGCTGTCAATCCTGAAATTGACGAGCCGGAACCTCCGTTACTCCAAGAATAGGAGTAAGGAGTTACGCCACCTGAAGCAGTTGCAGAAGCAGAACCATTGTTTCCACCATTACAAGAAACGTTAGAGCTTCCGCTGATGGAAGCAACCAAGGGGTTGCTTGATGTAACGCAGAAATTGGTGGTTTGCGAAGAAGTGAATGTGCCGCCTGAAGCAAGCGTAGCCCCGCCTACATCGGCTGTTAGGATGTATGAGCCGTTACCATATGAACAACAAATTCCATCTCCGTATGCGTCACTGATCACGAAATCGAAACAACCATCAGGAAGACAAATGTTAGTTACCAAGGTCGATCCGTCAGGCTGGCTTGCATACGTTCCGCCAGCTGCAAGAACGGTTGAACCGTCCAAGATCTGCCAACTTGTTTCCTCAGGATAATTGTCGAAGGTGATGGAAAGCGTCACGCCATTCGATGCCGATACGAAATTGCTGGAAGCATCGTCATTGGAAGGTCCGTTGTCGCTGGTGCCGTTCGGGTTCGAAGTCCAAGCATTGAAGGTGTGGGAACCGCCAGAGAACGTAACCGAAGGAAGGTTTACCGTTGTGGAAGAAGCACTTGACAGCGAGCCACTCCAATTGTAAGTGTTGACAGATCCAGCGTCTAACTGATAGTTGATCGTGACGGATGAAAGTGTATTCGATCCGTAGTTGTTAAGTGTAATCGAAGGCGATGCTGAAGTGGCACAAATTGTTCCGTTAGGAGATGAGATCGAAGAGATTCCAGCATCATCAGAAACTTGCGGAGAAACGGAGAGTACGGCTGCGTAAGCATCGACCAATCCGTAACCAAGATCGTTACTCCAAGTTCCATTCGGTTGACCCGAAACACTTGAATTGTATGTGTACGAACCGACTTTTCGGCAGGTGCTTTCTAGCGCAAACCGAGCTTGAGTTTGTGTAAGGTTCGGGTTGGCCGAAAGTATCAAGGCCATCACACCCGCTGCATTAGGAGTTGCACTCGATGTACCGTTGAAAGTTCCTGTGTAATCGCCAGTGGCGTACCCAGCTGAACCTGAAATATCTGTTGTTGCGATTTTAACACCTGGGGCGGCAACATCTGCTCCTGCTCCATAATTAGACCCCCACCAGTTCTCGCCATCGCACGAAGAAGGATTCTTACGCTGATAGCACATGCTCATTGCAATGACCGAAATAGTGTTGGTCTGCGTGGCTGGGTAGCTGTTCGCCCCATTGTCATTACCAGCGGCAAACAAAACAGGTGCTCCCAAACCACCACGACCATTGGTAACCGCACCAGTTATGGCATTGTTGATGGTTGAAGAAGAGGAACCACCACCCCAAGAATTGCTTAAAACATCTGCTCCAGCCGTTTGCCAAGCCCAGTTCAGCGCATTTCCGATCCAAGTGTTGGAGGTTACCCAACTTGTGCCAGAACTGTATGCAATCCGTACCGGAATTATCTTGGCCGAATAGGCTACTCCTGCTACGCCCAAGTTATTGTTACCGGCAGCGGCAATAATACCTGCACAGGCAGTTCCGTGCGCGTCATCTCCCGATGGACCTCCGCCACTACCTTGACCCGTGGCATCGTAACCGCTCAATAGGTTTGCTTGGAGGTCTGGATGATTCAGGTCAACACCTTCGTCCACCACAGCAACCTTGATTGATGCAGAACCCGTTGTTGTGGCCCAGGCAGGGAATACGTTCATATCAGCACCAGCCGTGCCGTTATATTGTAATGAAGAACCCGTGTTGTTCAAACTCCATTGATAATCCAATAAGCCATCGTTTGTATTGAAACGCTTCAGAAGTAGGAGGAAATCTGGTTCAGCATATTCAAAAGCACTGCTTTCGTGTAGGCGATTTGCCACATCAATGGCATTGCCAGAAGTTTGCTTTGTGGTTTGTAGAACAAATACCAGAGGATCGAACTCGTTTCTCTCCAATACATTCAATTTCAGATCCTTAGCAATTCTGTTCAACGTGTTGATGTCCTTATCACTTTTCAGACGAACGATGACTCGGTCTTGGATTCCTTGATAGGTGCCATCCTTATATATGACAAATGGGTTGGCGTACGTAACCAGTGGATTTGCATTCAATCGCTTTAGCACCTCGTCCAATTGATCCAGGTTCAGTCCCGAAACTTTGGCTATTGTCACATCCGGTGCTGGTAGAACATCTTCTTTCGATAGGGCTTCCAACCCTTTTTCTGCTGATAGAATGGCAGCTTTGTCGGCAAACGAAAGCCCATCGGCAAAGCGGATCAGAATTCTGTCATTGGACCGAACGAACTCATTCTTTCCGTCTGGACCGTAGCTATAAATGTGTTTGTCTCCGGCAAATGTTGATATGCTGAACACAAACAGAAATAAAGCTGAAAAGATAAAACGTGTTTTCATATTTAAGTCGATTTGGTTTGTACGTGAAAAACGTAAGGGTTGAAAGTACATCAATTGCGTGATCGCGCAAGTGATAAATAGATATGTGCGCGACAAATGTGAATAACTGTTGCTTAGAACTTGGGCTTTCACATTTCAGTGATGCGGATAACTTTGCGGCACTTATCTGTACAAGCATGGGAAGAGCATTTGAATACCGAAGAGCGGCCAAGGAAAAGCGATGGGGAAAGATGTCGCGCATATTTCCAAAACTGGGTAAAGCCATAACCATGGCTGCCAAAGAAGGTGGTCAGGACCCAGACACCAACGCAGCTTTGCGCACAGCCATTGCCAATGCCAAAGGGCAGAACATGCCTAAGGACAACATTGAATCGGCCATTAAGCGAGCAGCTGGAAAGGATGCCAGCGAGTATGTGGAGATCAATTATGAAGGGAAAGGTCCTTCTGGGGTCTTGGTATTTGTTGAATGTGCTACCGACAACTCCACGCGGACTGTTGCAAATGTGCGCATGCACTTCAATAAGTTCGCTTGTTCTCTTGTCCCAACCGGATCATTGGAATTCATGTTCAATCGCAAGGCAGTTTTTGAGATCAACAAGACTGATAGCATGGATATCGAAGAGATGGAGTTGGAATTGATCGATGCCGGTCTTGAGGAAATCATCGATGATGGAGATACCATTTATCTACATGGAGACTTTACTTCCTTTGGAAAATTGGCAAGTG
>JBJOHR010000203.1:0-4275 GCA_046047575.1 Bacteroidota bacterium
ATGATCCGAATGTCCTGGAAACTTGGGTTGACCAGTTGGTTCACCAATTCTTCCAGCGCATCTTTATCTTTCAGGTTGAAAAGCAGTTGAGATAAAGCGCTTTCAATTCCCACTTCGGTGGTTGCATTCAAAGCTTCCAGTATATCGATAATGAAACTTGCGTCTCCCGCTTTCTGCAACTTCTCTACTGCTTTTAGTGCAGCAGTCTCTTCATTGCTTTTCAGATCTTTGATCAGACCTTCTCTATCTTTCTTATGGATGCTCGCCATGTTTTCGGGCCGCGAAGGTACTTATTTCAGCTACGACTTCCGAAGATGGAGCTACCTATCCGAACCATTGTGCTGCCTCCTTCAATGGCAATCTTGTAATCGCCCGACATTCCCATTGAAATCTCCCTGAACGAGGGTTTGTCCGAAAAGAAGTTCGCCTTCAACTCTCCGAAAATATTCTTCAATGTTTCGAATTCTTTTCTAACCTGTGCTTCGTTGTCTGTAAAGGTTGCCATTCCCATAACGCCCGCCACTTCAACATTCTTGAGTGATCTGAATCTGTCAGAACGAAGTAGGTCTTCAGCTTCAGAAAGGTTAAGGCCGAATTTGGTTTCCTCTTCGGCAATGTGAAACTGAAGCAGAACTGGAATTAGCCGATTGTTCTTTTTGGCCTCTTTGTCAATCTCAAACAGCAGTTTATCCTTATCAACGGCATGGATCAGACTCACGAAAGGTGCAATGAATTTAACCTTGTTGCTCTGCAAATGGCCAATCATGTGCCATTCAATATCTCTTGGCAGAGTTTCCCATTTATCGGTAAGTTCTTGAACGCGGTTCTCTCCAAAAATGCGCTGACCCGCTCCGTAGGCTTCTAAAATGGACTCGTTAGATTTGGTTTTAGAAACAGCCACCAACGTAACATTGGCTGGGATTTCTTTTCGTACAGCTTGAAGATTGTCGGCAATTGTTCTCATTTCTGCCGCAAAGTAAACAAGCTTGACTCAACCTGTAGTTTGATAAATTTGGAGCATGAGTATTCTGAAGGAAATGGAAAAGCATGGCTCCTATGCCCAGCTTTCCAACGGTAAGGTTCGGTACGAATTGGCCGGACCGGAAAATGCCGAACTGGTGGTGCTGGTTCATGGGCTTATTGGGCACATGCATGTGTGGGATTACCAGTTCAAATTCCTTTTGGAAAAGGGGTTCAAGGTGCTTCGTTTCGATCTCTACGGACGCGGATTTTCTGAACGAGTCAAGGGCGAATATGGTGGTGAACTGTATATGGCACAGCTTTCAGATCTGCTGCGGTTCTTGACCATCCAGAAGAAATTTCATCTGGTAGGGCTTTCAATGGGCGGGGCCATAAGTACTCGTTTTGCAAGCCATCATCCAGAAATGGTTCAGTCCATTTTCTTGGTCGATTGTTATGGGATCCCGACTCCGAACGACCCAGGCATACGCGTGGTTCAACCCAAATTGATAGGCGAAGCACTAATAGGAACACTTGGCGGACCAATACTCAAACGTGCTCCAATTAAAGGAGTGTTCGACAAAAAGAAGCATGCGGGTTTTGCCAAATGGTTCTCCGCTCCGCTGGTCATCAAGGGATCAAAACGCGCCCTTCTCAGTACGTTGCGCAATTTCATGCTAGAGAACCATGTTCCGCATTACGAACGTTTGAACCACCTCAACATTCCAAAGCTCATCCTTTGGGGTAGAGAAGATGCCGTACTTCCGTTCGAATATGGTAAGCGCATACATGGCATAATGCCGAATGCAAGGTTCGAGGTTTTTGAAAAGTGTGGACATGTACCACAATTCGAAGAGCCCGAAAAATTCAATGCACTAATTCTTGATTGGCTAAAAGAAAACGCATGAGGTTCGGTCTGATCTTACTGATCGTGGTTACAAGTGTATCCGCACAGAATCCTGAGGAGTTTCTGCACGAGATCAAGCTTCCGGATGGATTCAAGATCGAGGTTTTTGCATCCGATATTGATAACGCCCGCTCATTGGAAAAAGGCCCCAGCGGAATTGTGTTCGTGGGGAATCGTGGTGGAGGTAAGGTTTACGCTCTGGTAGATGAAGATCAAGATGGCAAAGCAGACAAGACCTACATTCTTGCCGAAGGATTGGATCAACCCAATGGCGTGGCTTACAAAGATGGCGATCTGTACATAGCGGAGATAAGTCGGGTTTCAGTGATGCGCAACGTTGCGGAGCATTTGACCGATCCGCCAAAAATGGAGGTCATTCGTGACGATTTTCCGGATGAGTCACACCACGGAGCCAAGCATATTGCCTTTGGTCCTGACGGCAAATTATATGTTCCGGTAGGGGCTCCTTGCAACATTTGTTTGAAAGAGGACGAACGTTTCGCGTCCATTATGCGAATGAACCCGGACGGAACCGATTTGGAGCTTTTTGCTTCAGGCATCCGAAACACGGTTGGCTTAGACTGGCATCCCGAGACCAACGAACTGTGGTTCACCGATAACGGTCGCGATTGGTTGGGCGATAACGAGCCCAATGATGAATTGAACTGCGCACCTCAAAAGGGAATGCATTTTGGCTTTCCGTTTTGTCACAATGGCGATCTGCCTGACCCTAAGTTTGGAGGTGAACGCAACTGCGCTGAATTCACCCCCCCGGTCCAAAAACTCAACCCGCACATTGCTCCATTGGGTTTAACTTTCATCGAACAAAAGGTTCTTCCCGAAGTTTATCAACGTTCGGTATTGATTGCTGAGCACGGATCTTGGAACCGAACCGTTCCCATAGGCTATCGTATTGTTCGAGTTGAACTAGATGGTAATAAAGCTGTTAAGTACGAACCATTTGCCGATGGCTGGCTGCAAGGCCCCAAGCGTTTAGGACGACCTGTTGACATATTGGAAATGGAAGACGGAAGCCTGTTGGTCTCTGACGACCATGCAAACTGTATTTATCGAATAACTTACTTAAAATGAATTTGTTACTTAAAATAATCATTTCTTCACTAGCGGTATTCTTAACTGCGTATCTGTTACCGGGAGTTTCTGTCGATACCTACATTACCGCTATTTGGGTGGCCATTGTGCTGGCCCTGTTGAATGGCTTTCTAAAGCCCATATTGATTCTCTTGACCATACCAGTTACGCTGATAACGCTCGGCCTTTTCCTTTTGGCCATTAACGCTGCAATCATTTTGCTGGCCGATTATTTCGTTGATGGGTTTGGAGTCAACGGTTTTTGGTGGGCGCTTTTGTTCAGTTTGGTGCTTTCGTTAGTGACCTCGCTTATGGAATCTTTAGGTGGAAAAGCAGAAAAGAAAGATTGAAAAATCCGAATTTCTACGTTGAGCACTTAAATATGCAACCCCACCCAGAAGGTGGTTGGTTCAAGGAAACCTATCGTTCTCTGGCGTCAATTCCGAATGGGACGATGCCAGATTTTGAAGGTGAACGGAGTCTGGCAACAGGAATCTATTTTTTGCTGACCCAGGATAATTTTTCTGCCTTTCATCGAATAAAGAGCGATGAGATGTGGCATTTCTATGTCGGTGATGGATTGGTGATCCATGAGATCAAACCAGACGGTTCATACGAAGAACACCGACTTGGTTTGAACTTGGATAAAGGCGAACGACCACAATTGGTCATAGCTGCCAACAGTTGGTTCGCATCAGAAGTAGCCAATGGAGGAACTTGGTGTTTGGTGGGTTGCACAGTCTCTCCCGGGTTCGATTTCCAAGATTTTGAATTGGCTGACAGAGAAAGACTCAAAGCAATGTTTCCTGTTCATATCGATATCATTCATCGCTTAACAAGAAGCTAAGTTTAATTTCGCAGCCAAATGGCGAAATACGCAAAATGGTTAGGTGGAACGGTTGGTTGGGCCTTTGGAGGGCCTATCGGGGCTTTGCTTGGCTTTGCCCTTGGTTCGCTTTATGATAATGCCAGTGGCGATGTAATGGCTTGGGGAGAACCTGAGCCAGAAGCACAAAATCGAAGCAGAACGCGAACAACCACTGGCGATTTTGAAGCGTCACTTCTCATTCTGACCGCAGCCGTAATGAAAGCTGATAATTCGGTAAAGAAGGCTGAACTGGAGTTTGTCAGAAGCTTTCTTATCGGTCAGTTCGGTGAAGAGAAGGCCAAGCAACAATTGCTTCTACTTCGAGAGATATTGAAAAGACCCATTGAAATTCGTCAGGTAAGCATGCAGATCAGGGCGTTCATGGACCATTCTTCTCGGTTGCAGCTCATGCATTACTTATTTCAATTGGCCAATGCTGATAAGGAAA
>JBJOHR010000204.1:0-15861 GCA_046047575.1 Bacteroidota bacterium
AAGGAGACCTATGCACCTGCCAAGCAACAATTGTTGAAAGTAGCGTAACCATCATCTAAACCATTTAAAACCTAAGATCATGGAAACGTCATACTTGAAAATTGCCAAAAGTCTATCGCCAGGATTCTCTTATCCAAATTTCGATGCCTTTCTAGACAATCTCAACAATCAGGAAATGGAATGGTACGCCACATTCCGAAACCATGTAACCAATAAGATTGAGGACTATGACTTCGAAGAGTTGATGGAGGAAGGAGTCAGAACATTGCTTCCTGTGAAAACCCTTGCGGCTATGATCATCATGAAAGAAGGTTTCGGATGGGGAGATGCACAGCTGATCAATGAGTGCAAGAATGACCTCCGAGTCAGACACGCTCTGTCCATCAACGAAACGGGAGACATTCCTTCCGCAGTAATGATGTCTAAGTTCAGATCCTTGCTAGATGAATTCAAAACCAATACAGGAATTGACCTCATGGCAGAACTGATCGAGAAAGTTACGGAGACTGATGGACCAGTAATGAAGCTGGGTGGAGGAAGAATAATGCTTTGGGCTATGCGGGTGGCCTAACAGGAAAAAGAGATCCGCACTACCAACAAACCTGGAACTGGAACACCAAGGGCGCTCAGCGAAAGCTGTAGCGCCCTTGGTGCTTTCTGTCATGACAAGAGTCTAGGCTCCTTCCAATTTTTCAGTGCAATCGCAACCCTGATTTTCAGCTTCATCAACTGCATCCTGATACTCTGACTTGTTGTCAAATTCATCAGCACAGAAGTTCAGGTCAATGATTCCGCACTCACAAGTAGCGCACTTTTGGCAAGAAGATGCACCCACTGCCATCGTAAGCATAAGTGCCAATAAATAAAATCTGTTCATGGTATTTAAATTGATCGGTTAATTCATCCAAAGTACAAAGAGCACTAATCGAATTGAAGTAGCCATCAGATTTTCATCAACATTACGTGGTGAAAAGAACCTTACTGAATTCCCGGTTGGTTAGAACACCGCTCTTAAAAAAGTGCATTTTTGCTTTCATGAAGATCATATCAGTGATTCTTTTACTGGTTATCAGTGTGTTTGACTGCCGAGATATGAATGCTCAAGATGCAAGCGAACTGCATGCATATGGCACTTCCAAAATGGCGGTTAATGAGTATTCTGCAGCTGAAGAATCTTTTGACAAGGCAATTTCTTTAGACTCAAATCACGTTGCATCCTACATTGACAGGGCTGTGGTGCGTCAGATGGTTGGTGACTTGAACGGAGCGTTGACGGACCTTAACAAGGCCATTCAGTTAGACCCTTTCAACGCATTGGCAATCGGTAATAGAGGGGTCATCCTTGAAAAGTTCGGTGATCATTCATCTGCAATGGACGACCTTAATAGAGCCATTGGGTTGGATACGAATGATGCCACTTCTATTCTGAATAGAGGTTTGATCCGGTCTAGAACCAACGATCATGTAGGCGCTATGAGTGATTACCTTAAAGCTATTGATCTGAATCCTAATTACGCGCGTGCATATTATCTGCGTGGGCTGCTCCATGCAGGTGATGGAAATTACGATGCGGCATTACTGGACTTCACTAAAGCGATTGAATTAGAGCCACGAAGCGCATTGGCTTATTGCGATAGAGCATCAGTACACGAGCACGTTGGTGAATTCGTGAAGGCACTTCAGGATTTTGACACATCCATTTCCATTGAACCGCGAAATCCTAGAACATTCAGAAACCGTGGCATAGCCAAGGAAAAGGCTGGCGATGTGGAAGGGGCCATAAGTGATTATTCTGAGGCGATCCGGCTCGATGGAAACTACGCCACCGCGTTTCTTGATCGCGGGGTGGCATATTACCGATCTGGAGATTCAACAAATGCCTGCCTGGATCTGAATGTGGCAGCCGAATTAGGATATGAACAGGCAAGCTTGTTATTGGAGGACATTTGCCAATAAATCCCACTGCTTGCAACTTGACTTATAGAAGACTTACTTTGCAGCCTCAATTTATCCCCGCCTTGGGCTTGCCATTGACACCGTATGACATCAGATAAACAGCGACTGGGCTACGCTTTAGGGCTTAACATTGCCAGAAACTTGCAGGAACAAGGGTTTGAGAATTTCGATTTCGCCTCATTTACCGCAGCATTGGAAGATCATTATTCCAATGCGGAGCTTAAAATGTCCGTTGTTGAGGTGAATCAGACCCTTCAGGATTCTATGGCAAGAATTCAAGCCGAAAAGCATGCGCCTGTGTTGGAGCAAGGCAGGGCTTTTTTGAAGGAGAATGCCGAAAGAGAAGATGTCTTCGTAACGGAAAGTGGGTTGCAATACAGAATTATGAAGTCCGGATCAGGTAAGTCTCCGAGGCCAACAGATCGGGTTACCACACATTACCATGGCAAACTCATAGATGGGAATGTTTTTGACAGTTCGGTTAATAGAGGAGCTCCTGCAACTTTTCCGGTGAATGGCGTAATACAAGGCTGGCAAGAAGCATTGCCAATGATGAAAGAAGGTGATAAGTGGGAATTGGTCATACCGTACGACCTTGCTTATGGTGAGAATGGGGCAGGATCGGCCATTCCACCTTTTTCAACCTTGATTTTTGAAGTAGAACTAATAAGTGTTAATTGATATGAAAAAAGTAGTTATGGTAATTCTTGCAGGAGCTTTGGCATCTTGCAACACGGGCAGTAAAACAGATGTTACCTTGGTGACTTTCGAAGATTCAGCCAGTTATGCGGTGGGAAGAACTATCGGTGCCAACCTTAAAGCCGATTTCGAAGCACAGAACGTTGATAGCTCCTTTAACCGAGACCTTGTGGTAGCTGGGCTGGCAGATGCCATTGCTTCTGATTCCGCTCGCGTAACGAAGGAGGAAGCTCAGGAGCTGGTAAATCGCTTTTTCGACAGATTGAACGAGAAAAGAGCAGCGGACAACTTGGCCAAAGGCCAACAGTTCTTAGAGAAGAACAGAACTGAAGCTGGCGTAGTTGAAACTGCTTCAGGGCTTCAGTATATTGTGTTGAAAGAAGGGGAAGGAACTTCTCCAACTTTGGCCGATCAAGTTTTGGCTCACTACACCGGAAAACTTCTCAATGGTGAAGTTTTCGATAGCTCAATTGAAAGGAATGAACCTGTTACGTTCTATGTAAGAAGCGTGATTCCAGGTTGGACTGAAGCGCTACAGATCATGAAGCCCGGAGCAGAATATAAACTGTTCATTCCTGCAAATCTTGCTTATGGAGAAGGTGGCGGTCCAAGAGGAAGCGGTATCGGACCAAATGAAGTGTTGATCTTTGACGTGAAATTGATCAATGTCGTTAGCGAGTAATCGCTCGTTTTAGAATATCATTTTCAATCAGTAAGGCCCCGTTGAGGGCCTTACTTGCGTAACGGAGGTGGAAGATGCTATTCTTTGCCAGCTTTTGCGACACTGGATTTTCAAAAGCCGTGATCATTCCAGCGTGGAAAAAGAAGAACGAATCATCATTGATCGAATCCGGTAGTATTGTGCCACTTGATTCGATTTTCAGATTGAGTTTCAACGCTGCATTCTCCAACATCACTTGGTTCATGCCAGACGCATTCTTCAGTCTAGATAGAATACTTGCTTTGACTTTCTCTTCGATCCTTATGCGGAATTCTGACGGCAACAGTGGAATGAGTCGTGAAACGTGGTAAAGTATTAGTTCAGTGGTTGGATAATTAGGGGCCGAGTAGAAGGGAAGTGCGACATGCTCATCATTCTTAATTACTTCGGTGATAAAAAAGAGCGTGTCGTTGTCATACTCATTCAGTTCATCTTCATGAAAGTGAGAAAGGATCAACCTCATCAGGTTACTCAACACGCAGACATCAAACTCTATGTACATTTTCTTGCCAAAGAATGTGGAATAGCATTTCAGGTCACGGTACTTTTCTAACGGATTGAATGCCCGCTTGTAGGACAGATTGGCGTGCTTTTTCAGTTTCTCTCGTAGTTGCGCGACACGTTCTTTAGAAGCATTCTCAGTCAAATACACCAAAGCGGTATCGTCCACATCATCAGGAATCTGAAAATGCTTGAATCGATGCATGAACCTTCCATTAGGAAAATGGCGGCTTGGTTTGGTCTGCCAGAAATTGTAGGTATCTAACCCGTCTTTGTTCTGAAATAACGAATAGCTGTTTAGAGCCTCAGCAATTATTTGATTAACCAAGGCCCTTTCGGAAACGGTAAAATGGTCACTGAGTCCTTGGAGGATGTGAACCACTGAAGCCGTGAAAAAGAGGTTATCGTCTTCACGTTGGTAAGGGAGCAAAGGATGGTAGCGCTGAGAAGGGAAAGTCCCCTTAGGGTAAACTGAATTGCCTGTTGATTGAAGTCTACGCAGGTCCAGCAGAAGCTTCTCAACTGTAACAAAATGATCTGAGTGCTCCGATCGTGCCATCGGATGCAAGGTAGTACGTAGAAACAACTCTGGTTTCGAATTTCCTCTATTTTGAAATTCGAGTTATCGTCACTTGATATATCTGAAATCGTGACCGGATTTCAATTGCACCAACATTTCGTATATCAATTTGATCACATTGTCCACATCGTCCTTGTGTACAGTCTCCACCGTTGTATGCATATACTTTAACGGAAGCGAAATGAGCGCAGATGCAACTCCTTCGCCCGAATAGGCAAAGGCGTCCGTGTCGGTTCCCGTTGCGCGAGTTGCTGCGGCTCGTTGGAAAGGAATTTTTTTATTCTCGGCCACCGCCACGATCATATCCAGCAAGTTGTTCTGGACAGCTGGTCCGTAGGTGAGCACTGGTCCTTTACCAGAACTCAGGTCGCCTTGGGTCTTCTTCTCGTACATGGGTGTTTGCGTGTCATGGCACACATCTGTTATGATGGCCACGTCAGGTTTGATCCTTCTTGAGATCATTTCTGCGCCTCGCAATCCGATCTCTTCCTGAACTGCATTAACGATATACAGTCCGAATGGGAGTTTTTTCTTCTTTTCCTTCAGAATTCGCGCAACTTCAGCTATCATGAATCCACCAATGCGATTGTCCAATGCTCTGCCTACAATGTATCGGTCGTTTAGCATGGTCATTTCGTCTTCAAATGTGATCACCGAACCTACGTGAATGCCCTTTGCCTCAACTTCTTCCTTTGTGTTGCAACCTGTATCAATGAATAGGTTTTTCAAGCTAGGTGCTTCTTCTTTTCCGGCATCGCGCACGTGGATGGCCGGCCAACCGAAAACCCCTTTGACAATTCCCTTCTTGGTGTGAATGTTCACGCGCATGGAAGGTGCGATCTGATGGTCAGAACCTCCATTCCGTTTCACATAGATCAAACCTTCATTGGTAATATAATTCACAAACCAAGCTATCTCATCTGCGTGTGCCTCTATCACGACCTTGTATTTCGCTTCTGGGTTGATGATTCCTACCGCAGAACCATAAACGTCAGTGTAGTAGGTGTCTATGTAGGGTTTGATGTAGTCCAACCAGAGTTGCTGACCGGAAGACTCGAACCCGGTGGGAGAGGCGTTGTTCAAATAGGTTCGGAGGAAATCAAGGCTTTCTGTACGCATTTCTATGAGATTGTTCTACTGAATTCGCGCAAATATAATGTTCCAATAACGAAGACTGAGAATTTGATAATACACTGTTGGTAACGGATAAATAAAAAAGCCTTCCCAGAAATTGGAAAGGCTTAAAGATGTGACTCGACTGGGGCTCGAACCCAGGACCCTAACATTAAAAGTGTTATGCTCTACCAGCTGAGCTATCGAGTCGTGCTTTTTTAAAAGCGGTTGCAAATATATACCCTTGTGTCTGTAAATCCAACCCAAAAATCGGATTTGCCAATATGGCTATTAAGTGGTTGTAATTCAGTGCGTTGATCTACTTGTCAACCTTTATGGAGTGACCCATTTTGTCGCGTTTTGTCTGCAGATAAAAGCGATTATGCTCATTGGCGTCTATCTCAATTGCTACGTTATCCACTATTTCGAGACCATAACCGATCAGTCCTGTCCGCTTTTTCGGGTTGTTGCTCATCAACCTCATCTTAGTAACTCCTAGGTCGCGAAGTATCTGTGCACCGATACCGTAATCGCGTTGATCCATTTCAAATCCTAAAGCTAGGTTGGCCTCCACAGTATCCATTCCTTTTTCCTGAAGCTCATAAGCTTTCAATTTGTTGAGAAGTCCAATACCTCGTCCTTCCTGATTCATGTAAACCACAACGCCTTTTCCGGCATCCTCCACCATCTTCATAGCAGCATGAAGTTGAGGGCCACAATCGCAACGGCAGGAGCCGAAAATATCGCCAGTCACGCATGAGGAATGCACACGCACCAGAATCTCCTCATCATCATTCCAAGTTCCCTTTACCAATGCCAAATGGGTTTGGTCGTTGGTGGTTTGCTTGTATGCCACAAGTTTAAAATTTCCCCATTCCGTAGGCATTTCCACTCGGATCTGACGTTCAATGAGCGATTCATTCTTGATCCTGTATTCTATCAGGTCTTTGATAGAAACCAATTTCAGATTGAACTTTTTGGCAATTTCCACCAGATGTGGAAGACGCGCCATTGTGCCGTCCTCATTCATGATCTCGACAATGACACCTCCGGCCTCAAATCCCGCCAAACGAGCAAGGTCAATGGCGGCTTCTGTGTGACCAGCTCTTCTAAGAACGCCACCTTTTTTGGCCTTAAGAGGAAAGATATGACCTGGTTTTCCAAGCTCTTCTGGTCTTGTATCAGGGTTTATGAGTGCTTGAACAGTTTTAGATCGGTCGCTTGCTGAAATTCCAGTAGTACAACCATGTCCGATCAGGTCAACTGAAACAGTAAAAGGTGTTTCGTACGCTGCGTTGTTGTTCTGAACCATGAGATCGAGACCAAGTTCCACACAACGGTCTTCCACCAGCGGAGCACAGATAAGCCCGCGTCCGTGGGTGGCCATGAAATTGATCATTTCGGGAGTGACGGAACGCGCGGCAGCAACAAAATCCCCTTCATTTTCGCGGTCGGCATCATCAACCACAATAACAATCTTTCCGTCTTTAATGTCCTGAATGGCAGATTCAATGCTATCCAGTTTTATCTCTTCTTCGGCCATGTTCTAAAATTGAGCGCAAAAGTACTCAATCGAAACACGATTAAGACCTAACTGTTCAGGAACAGGTTGCCGTGATTTATGACGGCTACAGGAAGCCCGATCATGCGTTTTCCGATCAGAGGAGAGTTGAATGACAGACTCTTGACATCCTCTTTCTTGTATTCCCAAAAAAGTGACGGAGCGAAGACCGTAAGCTCTGCTTGGTTACCCTCTTCAATAACCGGGGTTTCCAGATTCAACACGCGTCTTGGTCCGGTGGTCAATTTATCAATGATCTGTTCCAAGTTCAGCTTTCCGGATAGCGCTTCCAAAGCCGCTGAAAAAGCCGTTTCCAAAGCTATTATTCCAGGTTCGGCAATACTGAATTCAGAGAATTTAGATTCAATCTCATGAGGTTCATGATCAGATATGATGGCATCGATCGTCCCGTCTGCCAAACCTTGTTTCAGAGCTTCAATGTGTTCGTCATTCCTAAATGGTGGCACCACTTTGTAATTCGGGTCAAAGTCAAATATCAGGTCATCTTTCAACAGCAAATGATGTGCTGGAACGCTCGCGGTAATCTTTAATCCTTTGGACTTGGCCTGCCTTATCAATTCAACTGAACCCTTGGTGGTAATGTGGGAGAAATGAACTGGAACATCTGAATATTGGGCCAAGTAGAGGTCGCGCGCCACAATGATCTCTTCTGCAAGGGCAGGAATTCCCTTCAAACCAATACTGGTGTTTGCAACGCCTTCGTGCATTTGACCGCCAGCAGACATCATTGAATCTTGGCAGAAGCTGTAGATCGGTAGGTTCAGATTTCGGCAGTAGAGGAATGCCAAGTGGACCAATTTGGAGTTTTCTATGGCATGTTTTCCGTTGCAGACTCCTACAGCGCCTGATTGCATCATGTCGAACATTTCTGCTAGTTCCGTGCTCTTCAGACCTTTGGTCATTGCACCCAAGGGTAATGCATCTACCACATGGCCATCTGCCTTCTTCAGCAGGTATTGGATCGCTGATTTATCGTCAATTGCTGGCATTGCTTCTGGTGAAATGGCCACTTTGGTAAATCCGCCCTGTGCTGCGGCATTCAGCCCAGAATCCATGTCTTCCTTGTGTTCCCTACCAGGCTCTCCGAAGGTTGCATACAGATCGACCCAACCGTTGGAAACATGCAGGTCGTCTCCTTCTATGACCTCTTCAATACCCATTGGATCCAGATCGTGTCCAATGCTGGTTATCTGTCCATCGCTTATCAGTACATCTACCACTTTCCCATGGTGAGAAGATGCAGGGTCGATGATCTTTACGGCTCGAAGTAAAATTTGCATGGTCAAAGAATTCGTATCAATATGGTTTCTATCAGTAAACAAGCCAATGCCAAGATCAGGAACAACCTCCAAAGCTGTTTTCCATTGTGTAATTCTTGAACTTGGTTGGACAGTGATTCAGTGCTGCCATCTAGAATTTGGATATTGTCGTAGCCTAAGGTATTAGCAGTGATGATCAGCTCTTCGGCAGAAAGGAATTGCAATTCGCTTTCGGCTCTGTGGTAATTGAAGCTCACCGTTTGTAGGGTATCTCCAGCAGAAGACCGAAGAAGGTAATGCCCATCTCTTATTACCTGATCATGAACTTGGATTCCGTTACCATCTGCACGAGCCACGCGTTCCGGAACAAAGGATTCAGTTTCTCCTATCCGCTGCATTTTCAGTACCTCAAGCTCTTTAAGCTTGCTGTCAACGGGTATAAGGTCATTTGACCCGATCGTTTCTGAACTGGTTCCGCTATTCGTGCTGTTGATGGCTATATTGAAAAGTGCTGGAACAAACAATGCATGTCTGTGGAAATTGCTCCAAGCATCATCTAATGCAACGGTGAGCACAAAGCGCTTGCCTTTACCAATGGAGTAAAGGGAGAGAAGGGGGTCACCATTGCCCAATGTTAGTAAGCGTTCCGAATTGGATGTGGTTCTATTTACTGCTGAATAATGCCTGCTAACAGAAGGAAGATCGATTCTTTCTTCCCATTGAGTAAACACATGCTTAAACAGGTCGCTTTGCAAATTCACGCCTTCCACCTTCAGTGCTGAACTGTCAATCCCAACAAAGCTTTCCGCACCTAATGCCAAAAGCAGTTCGTTGGTTGAATTGATGTCGGCCCGTTCGGACGGAATGAAAAGCACTGTTCCGCCCTCCTCAGCGAACTTCATCAGTTCCTGTATCATCCCCGATGAAAAGTCGCGCACTTCATTAATCACCACCAGATCGGTCGAGCCAAGCACCGAGTAATCCAATCCCTGGTTGGAAGAACGTATCAGATCAAAGTTCGGTTCCGAACCATACAATGTATTGATGTTGTTTGATGCTGATTCTCCATCCACACTCAGAATAGCAATGGAACTTGCCAGATTGTAGGATAGATGATACGTGTCATCGTAAATGATGGGGTAATCCTGAATGGAAACCTCAGCAAACTGAAAGCCTTTCTCATGATTGGTGTAGGTCAATGTCACATCCTGGTAGCTTTGGGCGTTCAAGGAAGTTGTTGCTACCGATCGTTGGACTCCGTTCAAGGTCAGTTTCACAGATACATTCTCAACATCATCCGTGCCCGCGTTCCGCAGCCTTGCTTTCAGCTCATCCGGTTGCAGAGGAAGCCTTGATGGAGATTCGAACCAACAACTATCAATGTAAATATTTGACGCTATCTCTGATTGAACTGGAACCGCATAAATCGCTAATAAAGAGTCAGATATGTTTTTTATTGGAAGTGATGTAGACCGCTGAAGATCTGAGATGTAATACATCCCGACCTCGGTAAGTGGACCGACCATTCCAGATGTTCGGGCCACGATGTCATCAAAGGTTCTGGCCACGGGAGAAGCCTCAACTGATGTGACCTCATTCTTGAATTCTTCAAAAGAAAGATCGCGGTAATGGTCTGGTGCAAAATCGTTGGTCAGTAATCTTAGCTGTCCACTACTAGCATAGGCAGAACCAATTTCAATGGCTTTGGCCTTGGCCTCCTCCAGCAGATTGCCATTCTCGCCTTCGGCATTCATGCTGAATGAATTGTCTATGTAGATCACAATAGGGCTGGATGCTGGGAGCGCTCGTGACCCAGTAGGAATGACCGGCCTTCCAAAGGCCATGACCAAGAATGTAATGGCCAGAATTCTGGAAAACAGAATGAGCAGATTCTTGAGCTTGTTTCTGCTTTTGGTTTCAATTTCAACGTCTTTCAGAAAGCGGATATCTGAGAAGTAAACCTTCTTGAACCGTCTGAAATTGAATAAATGGATAATAATGGGAACCGAAATCGCTGCAAGCGCAAAAAGGAATTCGGGAGACGCGAAATTCATTAAAGTGCAAAGGTAGGCTAAAATCTGTCCTTCAAACTATCGATCAACTAGGATATTCTACCCGAACGTGGTAAATATTCAACAGTTTCTTTTTGAATATGGCGCGCACTTCGTGAATGTCTCTAAGTGTGATGTTGGAATTCTCGAACTGTCCCTCATTGAATTGGCGGTCAATGATGCTGTCGACCAATTTGCCTACGGTTTCGGTGGTATATGAACTCAAGCTACGCGAAGCGGCCTCAACGCTATCTGCCATCATGAGCACGGCCATTTCCTTGGTAAACGGCTTAGGACCGGGGTAACTGAAGTGATCTTGGTCCAATTCGCCTTCGGGGAAATTCTGAATGTAAGACCGATAGAAGTACTGCACAGTGGACGTACCGTGATGCGTGCGGATGAAGTCGATCAGCTGTTCTGGCAATTTGTTCTTCTTGGCCAGTTCAATCCCTTTGATGACATGGTTTACAATGATGTGGGCGCTCTCTTCAAAGGATAGGTCATCGTGCGGATTGACTCCGGTCACCTGATTCTCAATGAAGTACATGGGGGCGTAGAGTTTACCGATGTCGTGATAGAGCGCTCCGGTGCGAATCAGCAAAGCATTCCCACCGATCTCATAGATGGCGGTTTCTGCCAAACTGGCCACCTGCAATGAATGTTGGAAAGTGCCAGGTGCTTCTGTGGCCATTTGCCGCAGCAGCTTGTGGTTGGTGTTGTTCAATTCCAATAGGGTTACTTCCGAAATGAGTCCGAAAACCTTCTCAAAAACATAAATGAGCGGATAGGCCAGGAGGGTGAGCCCCACACTGCCACCGAACCAGATGAACATACTGAGGTCGATGTTCTTGATGTCACCTTCTTGCATAATGGCGATGCTGAAGTAGCTGGCGCTGTAGGTTATGAAAACGATGAGCATGGAAACGAACAGCTGTGAGCGGTTCTGCAAACTAAGCAGCGAGAATATGGCCATGATGCCGGCAATGAGTTCCAAGAACATGAACTCGAAGCCGTTGGGCGCTTCAAATCCCACAATAATAAGTGTTACGATATGAGCAAAGAGTGCAATCCTGCTATCGAAGAAGCTGCGCACCACCACCGGAACCAGACAGAATGGAACCAGATAAAGATTGACGTTCGGAATGCGCTGTATGGCGCTAGATATGAGCACCATCATCAGTATCAGCATCAAGAGGAATGTGACCTGCCAATTGTTCTGGGCCAGATCTGACCGATAGTTGACCAAGAACATGTAGAACATGAGCAGCACAATGGCCACCATGATCAGTTGCCCTAATAAAATGAGGTAATAACTTTCTGATGAACCCAGACGCGATTGGTATTCCTTTCGGAGCGATTCAAGGACAAGGAAATTCTCACCGTCCACCATGTCGCCACGACTAATGACCATTAGTCCTTTAGGAATCATTCCGCGTGTGGACGAAATGGCTTTCAGTTCATCCTCCAACACCTTTTCGGTGGTCTTTTCATCGTAAATCACATTCTGAACCAAGGATTCCGACAAGGCGTTGAGAATGAGGTCACGGTCCACGCCATTTTGGTCGTTCAGTAGCGATCTCATGCGGTCGTAAGCAGACTGAACCGTGTGGAATTGGTCGGGTCGAACCTGAGACGCTGTGTTTCCCTCCATCAGGTATACCGTCTGTCCTGGTCTCAGTCGGTCTATTTCACTGCTGTTCCGGAGTATCCCTTTCTGATAGATGATATCGAGAACCCGTTGTCCTGCAGACAGGTTCTTGTTGAGCTTGTTGATGGAGCGTTGCTTTGCCGAGTCTGGCTGAAAGGCCTGGGTGAATTTGCTTCGGAAACCGGCCTTGGCCTTTTCAGAGGCCTTCGCATCCAATTTAAGGTACACGTTACAATTCTCTTTTACCAATGCCACCTCGGCATCCAACTCTGCTTTGGGCTTTTCTATGGCAAAATCGAACGGTGCCACCAGATCCTCGTGCCCCCAAGGACGTCCCTTCTGATATTCGTATTTGAACTTACCCTCCTTGGGCAACATGACCACAATAAGGATCCCTGTAAACACGAAGAGCAGCACCCGTTGGATCCGCTCATGGTTGTTACGAATGTTGGAGAGAAATTGGTCCATTTCTGAGCCACTAAGCTAAGCCAATTCTATGGTATGCCGATGGTAAAACTCCCGTCATTCCGAGTGGACGGGAAATCCTTACTTTCGCACGAAATCACAATTAGAACGAGATGAGAGAAGTGTATATAGTTGCAGCTGTGCGTACTCCAATGGGAAGTTTCAATGGTGTATTGGCCTCAGTACCAGCACCGAAATTGGGGGCAACTGCCATTAAAGGAGCGGTCAGCGCAGCAGGGATCGATCCGAAAGAAGTTCAGGAGGTATTCATGGGAAATGTGCTGTCGGCAGGTTTGGGACAGGCACCTGCACGTCAGGCCGCCATCTTTGCTGGATTGCCCGATACGGTTCCTTGTACGACTGTGAACAAGGTCTGTGCCTCAGGAATGAAAGCCATCATGTTGGGTGCACAGAGCATCATGCTTGGTGAGAACGATGTGGTGGTTGCTGGAGGTATGGAGAACATGAGTTCAGTGCCGCACTATCTGCCAGGTTCACGTTTGGGAACTAAATATGGCAACATGACGATGGTCGATGGCCTTGCCTACGATGGACTTCGTGATGTTTATAACGATTACGCCATGGGCATGGCTGCTGAGCTTTGCGCCAAGGATTGCAACATTTCAAGAGAAGACCAAGACGCATATGCCATTCAGAGCTACAAGCGTTCGGCTGCTGCATGGGAAGCAGGCGCGTTCAAGAATGAGATTGTTGGTGTAGAAGTTCCACAGCGCAAAGGCGATGCCTTGGTTGTGGATACGGATGAGGAATACACCAACGTCTTCATGGACAAGATCCCAGGATTGCGTCCAGCATTCACGAAAGACGGAACGGTAACAGCAGCAAATGCTTCTACCATGAACGATGGGGCTGCAGCGGTTGTGCTGATGAGCAAGGATAAAGCAGAGGCTTTGGGAATTAAGCCGTTGGCAAAGATCACTTCGTTTGCGGATGCGGCACAGGCACCAGAGTGGTTCACTACCGCGCCATCCAAAGCATTGCCAAAGGCATTGGACAAAGCTGGTTGGTCAACTGCAGATGTTGACCTTTACGAGATCAACGAAGCATTTTCGGTTGTGGCATTGGCAAACAATCAGATCATGAAGTTGGATGCAAGCAAAGTGAACGTGAACGGAGGTGCTGTTTCACTTGGCCATCCGCTGGGATGTTCCGGTGCACGGATCATCGTTACTTTGGTACATGCCTTACACAACAGAGGATTGAAGAAAGGTGCTGCCGGTATCTGCAATGGTGGCGGTGGCGCAAGTGCCCTAACTTTGGAAGTGATTTAACCCGAACGAATGCCAACATACGGCATCTGTAATCTCAGCGTCATCCCGTGCAGGGAAGAGCCCTCTGATAAGAGTCAGATGGTAACGCAACTTCTTTTTGGCGAAAGCTTTGAAGTACTTTCCAAGCAGAAGCAGTGGCGCAGGATCCGTAACGGATTGGACGGATACGAAAGCTGGATCGATGAGAAGCAATTCGTAGAGATCGATCAGAATGCATTTGAATCGCTGAACAGGAAGATTCCGGTGTGCGCCTCAGACATTGTTCAGTTGGTAAAACACGAACAATCGGGTTCCATGATCCCGGTAGTGGCGGGTAGTTCATTGCCCAATTATCATCAGGGGCATATTGCTTTTGGCAATGATTCCTATGAATTCGATGGAGAGATCAATCATCCCGACCCAGACGAGGCACGCAAGCAACTGGTGGAATTTGCCATGGTCTTCCGCAATGCACCTTACCTATGGGGCGGTCGTTCACCTTTCGGTATCGATTGCTCCGGACTGATGCAGGTCCTCTATAAAATGGTGGGAATTCCGCTTCAGCGCGATGCGTATCAGCAGGCTGAAGAAGGCTACACGCTCAGTTTTGTGGAAGAAGCCGAACTAGGCGACCTCGCGTTCTTCGACAATGATGAGGGCAAGATCATCCATGTTGGGATGATGGTCGGGCCAAATACCATTATTCATGCTTCAGGAAAAGTCCGTATCGATAAACTTGATCACCAAGGAATCTTCAACGTGGATACTGGCAAGTACACGCATAAACTGCGTTTGATTCGTAGGGTTTTGGATTGATTATTCAGTCTCAGTAGATTCTCTATCATTGTTTCATGGTCAGAATTCTAGTTCTACTGTCTCTTATTCTTTTTTCAAGTAAAGGCATTGCGGAAAATGTAGAGCTAGACAGTCTGCTTTGGGTATTGAAGCAGGAAACCATGCATGATTCCTTGCGTGTTGACCGACTAATCGATGTACATGGACAGCTGATCCTGAGCGATCCATCGGCCACACTGCCGTATGTGGAAGAAGCCATGTCCATTGCCAAGGAGATCGGCTACCAGGCAGGAATCGGTTTCTGCGAGAATGCTCTGGGCATGTATCACCTCTATCATCGCGAGAACAAGGAAAAGGCCTTGGAGCACGTGCTCCGTTCCGTGGAAATCTTGGATTCAATCGGGGACCAGAAACACATACTTGTATCCTACAACAACCTCGGGCTCGTTTATCAGCGATTGAAACGGTATGAGGATTCGCAGGTCATTTATGAGAAGCTGTTCCAACGGCTGAAACCGATGGGCGTGAACAATCAGTTGCTGGCCGTGTGCAACAACCTTGGGTTGGCGTTCCATTTTTCCAAGAATTACGAAAAGGCCATCGAATGGTACACGAAGCTCTACAGCATGTCGGAAGAGTCGGGCAGCGCGTTCGGGATGATGATGGCCAACGGAAATCTGAGCCGTGTTTATGGCGACATGCAGGATTACCGACAGATGTTGGTCTATGCGCAGAAAGCCCTGGATGAAAGCACCAAGCTGGGTGCTGTGAGGCAGGTGACCAACGCGCATCAGGCCGTAGGGAAAGCTTCGGGCGAGTTGGGAGACCTGACCAAGGCGGTGTTTCATTTGAGGACGGCCGACAGCCTAGCCACCGTTATTGGTGATCTGGATATTTCGGCCAACGCCCGTGCCTCGCTTTCCAAGTATCTGGAGAAGCAGGGAAACCTGAAAGAGGCATTGATGTATCAGCGGCTCAGTCAGCAAGCACGCGACTCCATTCTGGTGAATGAGAACAACAAGAACGTGGAGGAGATGCGCGTTCGGTTCAAGACCGAAGAGGCGCTGAAGGACAAGGAACTCGCTGAACTGGAGCGGGAAAAGGCCAATCTGCAAAGAGAACAGAGCCGCAACTTATCCATTGGCATCGGGGTCATTGCTCTGCTGATCGTGCTTATCGGTTCGCTGTTCATCATGCGCATGCGGGCCAAACGAAAGGCC
>JBJOHR010000205.1:0-2821 GCA_046047575.1 Bacteroidota bacterium
CAAAGGAAGTATTGACCGAAATACTGACCCGTTTCAGAGATCTTTCTACACATGCCAAGGAAACAATGAAACAGATGGTTTCGGTTGAACTCACCGTGGTGTGTTTAGATAAAGAAGAGAACTTGTTAAAATATGCATCAAACAGCAAGCAATTGCTTTTACTTAAGGGGGGTAACGATGTAATACCAAGAGAAGACAGTTTTCAATGTTGTCTTGGCAATCAACAAACAAAGCAAGTTTTGAAGCACCGAGGTAGGACCGGAAAGTTACCAATGGATGATCTGGATACCATCGTCCTTTTTACTGACGGTGTACCAGATCAATTCATGAGTACCACAGGTAAAAAGTTGGGCAGAAAAGGCCTGTTATCGGAACTTAGAACGACTCGTAGTGCAGAACTGAATGAATGGTTTGGTCAACTACAAGGAAAAGAACCGAACACGGATGATGCAACGATGCTCATTTTAAAGTTCTAGCGTGCTGTTTCAATGGCAAATGGCCTTGGAATCCGGCCAACCTGGTCGTTTATCGAAACATGCATCAATCAGCTGATCACGAATAGATAATTAACCATTAAAGGTTAATCCACAACCCCCAGTTCTAGCGTTGATTAGCATTATAAAGTTGACAACCGCCCAACCGTACTACTGGAATGTCTGGTTGGCGTGACTCTCATACACTAATTTGTTCACCAACATATTGCCATCATGTTCATACCTGCAACGCCTACTACCCCATTGGTCAGATTTAGCAAAGAAGACCTTACCCTTGAGATAATTGGCAGATCAATTCCAGAAGATGCGATGGATTTCTACAAACCTGTATTCGATCTATTGCGCAACTCAGAAAATCGAGTTTACAAAACCCTTAAGGTGGTGTTTCAGCTAGAGTATTTCAACACACACTCATCACGCGTTCTGTTGGACATCCTCAAAGCTTTGGAAAAACTGAAGGAAGTAGGAATGATCGTGAACACGTTTTGGGTATGTGATGAAGATGACGAGGAGATAATTCACTTTGGAGAAGACCTGCAGAGTTTAATCAATGTTCCTATGGAAATAACCCTCCTTGATGAGGATAAATATGACGAGCAAATTCAACGAGCCAAATGGCAGTCTAAGGTTCAGATCTAATGTCCATGTCAGAAATAATACAGGCATCTGAAACAAAGCTTGCTCAAGACCATTCATCGGTCTTTTCCAAATACACTGCAAGAAACTGGGCCAGAAAATACGGTAGATGGGCTATTGAAAATCTTGAAACACCCATGCTCGATGCGGTGACCGAGGACGAAAAGCGCTTTGCCAAAGAGTTACTTCAATGGGTGGCGCTGGCGTGCATGGTATGTGGGGTTGTTTGGTTTGCATTCATTACATACCATCTCGGGCTTTGCGTAACCAGCTTCATTCCTCTTTCATTTTCTGTTTTGGTTGCTCCATTCTACATCTACAATAGGCTATATGATAACGACCATTACCTCTTGGCCAAAGTGCAGAGTATGGCCATCATTTTTGTGCCATGGGGCATACAATTGAGCTTAGGCAGTTACGCTTCAGGCATGGCCGTGCTATGGGGAATTCTTGGGCCTCTTTGTGGCATGTTCTTCCTTACCAAGCGAATGGCCATTCGTTTGCTGATTATCTACCTGGTAAACGCCTTTGTGGCCATCTGCGCAGATATTCAATTGACCAACGATGCCGAAAGGGCCACAGAAGCTTTTGTTTACAACTTCTACGCTATGAACATTGCCCTGCCTTCAATAGTGGTTTTTGGTGCCTTATATTTTACTTTTTCAAAACTTGCTGACCAACGGATGAAGGTCAACCATCTTTTAAAGGAAACCGAAAGCAAAAACAAGAATCTCGTAGACAGCATTACATACACGGAATACCTTCAAAAGGCCGTACTTCCGAGATTCAAAAAGTTTCAGGATCGGCACCCGAAGAGCTTTCTTTACTTCAAACCCAAGGATATTGTCTCAGGCGATTTTTTCTGGAAGAAGACCGTTGGTGAACGTGTCTATTTTGCAGTTTGCGACAGCACCGGGCATGGCGTACCTGGTTCTATGGTCTCGTTGATCTGCAGCCGAGCATTGGAAACTGCAATTGACACCTTTAACCTTACCGACCCTGGGGTCATTTTGGCCAAAACCAGAGAACTTGTCATTGAGTCTTTCGGCCATTCAGACAAACCCATTAGCGATGGCATGGACATAGGACTATGCTGTCTGGATAATGACATGATTCTCTACGCTGGCGCTCGGCACTCGCTGTATCTGATAAGAGCAAAAAACAATTCATTACTGGAGATAAGGGGTGCTCGGCAAAGTGTCGGGTTCTCTCTAACAAATAATCAGTTTACAACCCACGTGATCAAAAGAAGAATGGGCGACCGCCTTTACATGACCACTGATGGGATCTTGGATCAGTTCGGTGGTAATGAAGACAAGAAATTCAAGGCTACGGGATTCAAGAAACTTATTCTAAAGGCCAATGAAATGGAAATGGCCAAGCAGAAAGAAATGTTCGCACTAACCATGCAGCACTGGATTCAAAACAACGATCAGATAGACGATATATGCGTTTTCGGACTGGAATTGTAGTCTCGTAAGATTCCACTTGATAAACGCCTGGTCGAAATTGTAAAAATCAAAGGATGAGACATCCACTTTTAAGATTCTTGAACATCATTCTCACGCTTATCATTATTGCAGGAATCTTGTTTCTGGCCTTTGGTCCAAGATAACCGAACCGGTCGTTAGAACATAGCAGGTCTGCTCCACCTCATACAGGTCTCAGCACTATTCATTTGAACTGAAACT
>JBJOHR010000206.1:0-11579 GCA_046047575.1 Bacteroidota bacterium
CGCGGTCAGAGGCGCAAGTGGTAATGGACGAACGGGGCGTTCCACATATTTTTGCTGCCTCTGAATACGATCTTTATTTTCTACAAGGGTATCTTACAGCTAAGGATCGATTGTGGCAGATGGAGTTTCAGACCCATGCAGCAGCCGGAAGGACATCTGAGATCGTAGGGGAGAAAGCTTTGGCGTTCGATCTGGAGCAACGGAGAATAGGCATGACCTGGTCAGCAGAAAGAGCCTTGGAACTGATCGCATACGACTCTACTAGCATGCTGATCCTGAACGCTTACGCAGATGGCGTAAATGCTTGGATAAACAGTCTTGCTGACGATGATCTCCCACTTGAATACAAATTGCTCGATTATCGGCCCGAGCCTTGGAGTCCATTCAAGTCGGCACTTCTGCTCAAATACATGGCCAAAATGCTGACCGGCACTGAGCGTGACAGACCAAATACTGAAGCGGTTAAGTTGTTAGGAAGTGAAATGTTCTGGAAACTGTTTCCGGACCAAACCTATTTGGATGACCCGATAGTGCCTGATTTTACACTGGCCACCAAAAAGAAAAGTAAGCGTACAGTGGAACAACCAAGTTCGGAAACTGCTTGGACAATGGACGAAATTCAACCACATTTTGTAGGAAGCAACAACTGGGCGGTGTCTGGAAACCGCACCGAATCCGGAAATGCCATCCTTTGCAACGATCCACATCTTCGGCTTTCATTGCCATCCATCTGGTACGAGGTACAGTTACATGCACCAGGAATCAACTGCTACGGAGTGTCGTTGCCCGGTTCGCCTGGAGTAACCATCGGCTTTAACGAGAGAATTGCTTGGGGTGTGACCAATGCAGGAAGAGACGTGAAAGATTATTATCAGCTGAAAATAGATGGTGCTGGATACTATCAGATAGGAGGCGAACGGTGTAAGGCTGAACCGCGTTTGGAGGAACTGAAGGTTAGGGGTTCAAAGCCGGTTATTGATACGGTACTGTACACGGCTTATGGTCCGGTTGCGTACCGTTCTGATAGCGAGCAATTGGCGTTGCGCTGGTTGGCTCACGATCCTTCTAACGAGCTCCGTACTTTTTACGAATTGAATCGTGCTTCCAATTTTGAAGAATATTCTTCAGCGCTGGAACACTACAATTGCCCTGGACAGAATTTCGTTTTTGCCGATGTGGATAATAATATCGCTATTTGGCAACAGGGAAAATTCAAGGATAAACCGATCGGTTACGGCAAGTTTATTCTCAACGGAAAGGATTCTGTCCATTTGGCTGAGAAGTTCATACCAAAATCAGACAATCCGCACATGCTAAATCCAGCGCGTGGATTTGTCAGTTCTGCCAATCAATCGGCCGTAGATTCTACTTATCCGTATTATGTATCTGGGGTTTACGAAGAATTCCGAAATCGGACCATAAACCGGTTTTTGAGGGCAGATTCAACTGTTTCAATACTGGATATGCAATCGTTACAACTGTCCAATTACAATTTGTTGGCGGCAGAGGCGCTACCGATCATGCTAAGTCTGCTGGACACGACTCAGTTCAAATATGCGGAAATGGAACAGTTGGCCTTGGCTCAACTGAGAGATTGGAACTTTAGTAACGACAAAGGCATTATTGCGCCCACGGTTTTTGAAATATGGTGGGACGAATTCAACACCTTGCTATATGATGAGTTCAACAAGCAAGATTATGATCAAGACATGTACTACCGGTATTCTTGGGAACAAATGACCAAGGACGGCAAGGCAAAAGTGGATATGCGAGATGAACGATATGTTTATCCAATGGCCAAGGTCACCATAGACCTGCTTCAGAACGACACTTCAAATATCATGTTCGACCATCATTCTTCAAATGACAAAGTCGAAACGGCCAGAGATATAGTTTACGATTCGTTCTATTGGACGGCCATGAAGTTCGGAGACATCATCAAGTACAAGTTCAGTGCACCGCATTGGGGTCACTATCAGGGAACCACTGTTCAGCACCTTTTGAGAGTTGATGCTTTGAGTTCGGATAAGCTATTTGTTGGCGGAAGCGAAAATGCTCCCAATGCAACCACAAGCACTCACGGACCATCGTGGAGAATGATCGTGGAGTTGGACAAAAGTGGTCCTAAAGCATACGGAGTTCTACCGGGCGGTCAGTCTGGTAATCCAGGTAGCAATAAGTATATGTATTCGCTGCAGAATTGGGCCAATGGTGAATATCACGCCTTACATTTTCTGAGTGATCCAAACGATTCAAAGGTTGGCTGGAGCAATGTTATCATTAAACCGCGAACTCCATGAATCTGGCTCTAAGGATCATACTGATTATGGCGCTTGGTTCTTTGGCGCAGGTGTATCTCCCTTGGTGGTCGGCCATGTTGGTGGCATTGCTTGTAGAGGCTCTCATTGGGAAAGGAGATTCAACTGCTTTTTTTTCAGGTTTCTATGGAATTTCCGTTCCGTGGATGATCGTCTCAGGATATATTGATGCTAAGAACGGTTCATTGCTTTCGGTACAGATCCTGGAAATATTCAAACTTCCACCATACGGTTTTGTTATGGTGGTAATAACGGGTCTGCTTGGTGGTCTGTTTGGTGGCTTTGCATCGGTAGTCGGAAGTTGGATGAGGCAAGCAGTATGGAAAAATGACTGAGAAAAAGACGGTATCGTTAGCACTTGGAAGCGGTGGAGCCAGAGGCTTGGCCCATATTGGAGTTATTCAGGTGTTGAGAGAAGAAGGATTTGAAATCGGCAACATTGCCGGCACATCGATGGGCGCATGCGTTGGTGGTATTTATTGCGCCAATAAGTTGGACACTTTTACCGATTGGGTGCTTACGCTGAATAAACGAGAAACCCTGCGACTGATGGATTTCACCATGTCCACCCAAGGTGTAATCAAGGGTAAAAAGGTGCTCGATCACCTAAAAGGTCTACTTGGCGAAATACGAATTGAAGATTTTGATATTCCATACACGGCAGTTGCCACAGACGTGAAGACCAAACAGGAGGTCTGGATGAGAACAGGCGATCTTTACACCGTAATTCGAGCCTCTTCATCCATTCCAACATTAATGATGCCTTCAAAATTGGGTGAACGAATTCTGATTGACGGGGGTGTGCTCAATCCTTTGCCGCTCGAACCATTGGTTCCCAAGCGAACGGATCTACTGGTTGCTGTGAATATCAATGCCAATGCCAAGGACCACGTTCGATATACGGAGGTTCACGTTGACCATGAGAAAAAGAACGATCATACGGATGAAGAGGCGACTGCATATTCGACCAGAATGGTGAACACCGTAAAAAGCTGGCTTTATCTGTCAAAAACAGATGATTCAGTCAAAAATCAAGAACAAGAGACCACGCTCAATTATCTGGGCATGCTTAACAAAACCTATGACTTTATGCAAGATAGGATGTGCGAACAAAGCATTGAGATCCATTGTCCAGATATCGTGATAAGTATTCCGCGCCACGTGGGTGCCACGTTGGAGTTTTACAGGGCTGAAGAAATGGTAGAAGAGGGCAGAAGCGCGGCCAGATCGGCCATCGAAAACTGGAAGAAAAGCAAGGGATAGGCATGACACAGATAATCGTCATAATCACCGGTTTGCTGTCCATTTGGGCGTTTCAAGATCAAAGCCTAAAGGCGAAACTTATGTTCAGTGCCTATATGGTCAAACACGGTGGTCAGTGGTATCGGGTTGTTTCGCATGCCTTTATCCATGCCGGATGGATGCATCTGGCTGTGAACATGTGGGTGCTTTATCTCTTTGGAGGTCTGGTAGAAGACTACTTTGCAGAGTTTCGTGGAATAGGAGGTCAATTCGCATTCGTTGCGCTTTATCTGGGCGGTATCCTATTTGCCACACTGCCGTCTTATTCTCGACATCAGGATAATTTCAGCTACAATTCTTTGGGGGCAAGCGGTGCGGTAGCTGCAGTGCTTTTCTCTTCTATCTATTTTCAACCTACCATGGATCTGTATCTGATGCTTATTCCAATTCCCATTCCGGCCATCATTTTCGGCATCGGTTATCTTGCCTTGGAATGGTATCTTGACAAAAAAGCAATGGACAATGTGGCCCACGATGCACATTTTTGGGGTGCAGGTTTCGGCTTCATCTTCACCGTCATCATGGTTCCAGATCAGATGTCTTTCTTTTTAGAAGCCATAGCAAATAAGTTCATGCCATGAGAAAGGCGCTGTTTCTTGATAGGGACGGTGTTTTGAACCGAGAACGAGGTGATTACACTTATTCTATTGAAGATTTTGAGGTGCTGCCCGATGTTCCAAAAGCGTTACAATTGGCCAGGAAAAAGGGTTACTTGCTCATTGTCGTTTCCAACCAGGGCGGTGTAGCAAAAGGGATTTTTTCAGAACAGAGAGTGGAAGAATTACACGCCATTCTCACCGATCGACTTGAACACGAAGGCGTGTTTTTCGATGAGATATATTATTGCAAGCATCATAGCGATGTTTCAAAATGCATTTGCCGAAAACCAGATTCATTGATGCTCGAAAAAGCAATGGCCCGATTCGGTATTGATGCGCGCAGTTCGGTAATGATCGGAGATAGTGAACGAGATATGGTTGCTGCCGAAAAAGCGGGTGTCCGTGGCTATCTGATCGCTTCCAATAGTGGTATCATGGAGATAGTAAAGGGTTTGGAATGAGCCGATATCAACTGTTCAACGGGCTGGCATTTCCAGAAGAGGAAAACCTGTTGCATGCAAGCAATCGAGGGCTCTTTTTTGGCGATGGTTTCTTCGAGTCGGTGCGGATTTTCAATGGAAGGGCACCATTTGCAAAGCTTCATTGGCAACGCATTGTGCGAGCCTGTAGCATGTTGCATATCGAATTGCCGGAAACACTCACCATGCAGTCATTCAATCAGCACCTGTTGGCATTGGCAAAGCTAAATGGAGAGCTCAATTCCAGGGTCCGGTTTCAAGGATTCAGGTCTGGTTCCGGACGTTATTCACCTGCCGACAACCAATTGTCATGGAGCATGCTGAGCCAAGCAATGGACACCGATCATTTTGAACTGAACAGTAAAGGTCTGACCGTGGCTGTATGCAACACACATAGTATCAATCCGGCTCCGCAAAGCTCATTCAAGTCTAGCAATTCGATACCCTATGTTGTTGCAAGCATCTTTGCAGCTCAACAGAAACTAGATGACTGTTTTCTTCTTGATTCGCACGGTTTTTTGGCAGAAGCAACTGGTTCAAACATTTTCTTGGTAAAAGGAAATAAACTGTTGACCCCAGATCTAAGCAATGGAGGGGTTGCCGGGGTAATGCGAAACGTAGTTCTGCATCAGGCAGAAAAAATGGGATTGGAAGTTCAGACTGCCTCGCTCCGAACGGACGATGCGCTTGCGGCCGATGAATGTTTTCTTTCTAACGCTACCAGAGGATTACAGTGGGTTGGTGCGTTGGACAAGAAAAGATATTTCAAGAAAGTGAGCGAGCGATTGCTCCAACAGATTAATCAGAACTACATCAAAATCAATTGAGCCTGGGGTCCTCTGGTAGTTTTACCATGTAGTCGTACGGACTTCCCATCTTCTCCAGAATAAAGGACCATAGTTTTTCCGGATGGTCGGAAAAGAGGAGTTCTTTATTGGCATTGGCCACAATCCAACTTTTGCTTTGCATTTCACTGTTAAGCTGTCCTTCAGCCCAACCGGAATACCCCACAAACATGCGTATGTTGTTCGGATGTAGTTCTCCTGAGACGATCAATTCCTTGATCACCTCAAAGTCTCCACCCCAATAAATGCCCTTCATTACCTGTGTAGAGTTCGGTATTCTGTCGCCAAGCAAGTGTAAGTAGTGCAGTGTCTCTTTTTGAACCGGTCCGCCAAGGGCCAATTTGGAGTCGAACATAGGTGCATTTTCAATGGCTTCGTTCAAGTACATTGGAATGGGCTTATTAAGAATAAGCCCGAACGATCCATTCTCGTTGTGCTCGGTTAAGAGTACCACCGATCGTTTAAAGTAGGGGTCTTGCATGAAAGGCTCTGAAATAAGCAACCTTCCTGCTTTAGCCCCAATTTTTTGTTCTGGGAGATTAAATAGATCAGCAACTTCCATTGACACTAATTAACACAAAATATGATAAACATTCTCCTCAATTAAAACTCGGAGGACATTCAAATGTTGTGCGTAAAAAAAAGCCCCGAACCAGATCTGGTTCGGGGCTTTCGTAAACAAGTTCGGGATACCGTTATTCGGCAGTTTTCTTAGAAGACGCCTTTTTTGCAGTTGTTTTCTTTACCTCAGTTTTCTTTGCAGTCGATGGTCCTGCAGACTTGGTTTTTCCCTTAGCCTTGGCTGAATTTGGAGGAGTCACGTTTCCTGAAGCAGTTGGCTTTTGCCTTCGAACTCCGTAGGACCCATTTGCAATTTTTCCTCGTTTGGTTTTGATATCGCCTTTTCCCATGATCTTTTCAATTTATTGGATTTGCGTTATGCACAAACTTAGTGAAATTGAAAATATTTGTATGTTGTTACAAGTAGTTGAAAGAAAAAGGCCGTCTGGTAGAGATTACCAGACGGCCTTTGAATTATTGGTATTTCAGCTTATTTGGAAAGTATCAACCGCTCTGAACTAGAGAAACTTTCGCTTCTTACGACCAAGGTATAAACACCTGCAGCCAAGCCATCGGTTTCTATCACTTTCACGCCTGAATTGCGACCGTCAGATGTTCCGTTCCAAACCACTTGTCCAACCGCATTGAGCATTACAAAATCCAGTTGCTCACTGATCTGTGAACGGTAGCTCAAGGTGAAGTTTCCGTTAGATGGGTTCGGATATACCATCATGTCCAATTCTTCAGCATCATTGGTTCCTACCGTAATAGAAGTACAACCTTCTACTTCTATCTCATCCAAAAACAGCAGGAACATATCGAGTGCATCGTGGTGAAAAGCAAAGTAAAGGCTTTGGTTTGCGTAAGTTCCAGCGGGAAGTGGTACCGAGAACTGAGTCCAAACCGTGTCACCGTCTGTTGACGCTGCGTTATCTGCAACACTGAAAAGGGTCGTTGCTGAATTAAAGTCAGCCACATCAACACCAGATGTACCCACTAGAACTTCATAGCCATCTCGATAATCATTATCAGCAAACTGATGTTTCCATCTTAGTTCGCCATCGTCATCCAACATGGTTACAGGACCGAACGTAAGCCAATTGTCTGCTGGAGCACTCGTGTTTGCATGCCAAGAAGTTGAACCAATGAACCAATTCGTATCGCCAGGGGCAGTGGAGGTGTAGAAGCCTAGCATCCAATTTGAGCTGTAGCCTGCATTTGCCAAGGCTGTAGCTAAAGCTTGCTGGTCGTTGTCAATGATCTGTGCTTCGAAGGTTGGTTCATCGTTCTCATTGATGTAGAATCCCTGACCGAAGAACTCTGCTAAGTTTTCGCAGCTTGTTCCTCCTTGATTACCACCACCAACACAGAAGTTCTGGGTTTCAAAATCATTAAATGCTCCATCGGCAGCTAGCATTTGAATGAGCGTAGCGTTGTTTTCATCAACTATTGAATAATCTCCATCTACGTTGCAAGTGGTCCAAAACGAACCATTTAGTCCATCTCCTTCACTATCGAAAATCGTGAAATCATAACAACCGGCAGGAAGGCAGGCTGTTTCAACCTGTGTTCCGGCTCCACCTGGCAAGTTGTTCGTGTACGCACCACCGGAGGCTACGACAGAATTGGATGAATTTCGGATTTCCCAAGTGGTTTCGGTTCCCCAGCAATCGAGTTCAATGGTAATGGTTACTCCACTGCCACCCGTACCAACATTGAAACTTGAGGTTGATTGGTCGTTGCCCGTGTCCTGATCACCATTGCTGCCATTCAGACTACCAGAAACGGTTCTTGCTGTGAATGTGTGCGCTCCAGCTGTTGTTGTAACCGAGTTAAGGTTGACTGTGGTAGAAGCATTGGAAGCCAAGCTACCAGACCAGTTGTAAGTAGTTGGCGTTTGAGCATCAACGTAGTACTGTATCTGCACAGAGGTAAGAGTAGTGTTTCCATAATTGTAAAGGGTCACAGAAGGAGTGAACGTGGTACTGCAAAGAGCTCCATTGGGCGTGTTAACTTGTGAGATTCCCGCATCATAATCGTTTGAAGTTATGCTGCCGCAATTGTTTGTGTTTACCAATGCATTTCTGGTTCCTGCAAGAACACCTCTCATTACGGTGTTCTGGCCAGAGGTAAACCTGTTCTGACATTCCTCAGGAGTGTAATCCATGTAATTTTCGATCATCTGTCCGGTACATGCACCGCTGGTTGTGCAGCTGGAAAGATTCACTTGTTTGGCATTTGGCGTGTCAGCAATACCGTCTCCATTGGAACATGTGAATGGATTGCTATCGCTGAAGGTATGGTTCAGACCAAGGAAGTGTCCCACTTCGTGGGTGAGTGTTCTGTTGTTTCTGGTTGCGAACCAAAGTCGATAGCCATTTGATCCGTTCGGGTCATTGCCCACACAAAGGTTCAGAGCAACTATTCCATCCAAGTTTGCATTGGCGGTTACCGGAGTTGAGGGCAAGTAAGCATATCCCAAAGTTCCGCCAGTAAAATTGTTCGTGTTTGAAATGTCGGCACCGTTGCCTTCGATTTCAGAAACCACCCAAATGTTAAGATAGTATCGATTATCCCAGCGGCTCAAAGCCTTTACTGAGGATTCGTTGCTGCTGGTGATTCCACTTGAAGAATATCCACTTACGCCAGTTCCGCTAACCCGGTTAATACCTGAATGCGGATTTCCGTTCGGATCAACACCAGCAAGACAGAATTGGATCTCTGTATCTGGACCTGCTCCTTGACCTATCCCGCCATCAGCGTTTGTTCTTCGGTAATCACGGTTCAGCGCATCAATGGCGCTTTGTAGCTGGGCAGTAGAAATGTTGGTGCCCGTTCCAACGCTTTCTCCCTTATGGATAACATGGAAAACCACTGGGATTGTATATATCGGAGGTGTGGCTCGGTCTCCCGATTCCATTTCTGCAATGATTCTTTCTGTCTCTGCAATAGACGCAAGAACACCTTCCCGGTATGAAGGGTTCAGTGCCATCAACTCCTCGGTCTTGGAATGTTGGCCACATTTGTCAGCAGCATCGTGGTTCTGGCCCGAATGGTCAGCGGCAACTATAGAAGACTTACTTACAGTGGTTCTCGGTTTGGAAATGCTATTCTTAAGCAGTTCAATGTTCTGGGCTTGGCTGTGAAACGATACAGCAATTACAATCACTAAAAAGGATGAAAGTTTCTTGAGCATGGCAGATTTGTTAAGTGTGCGGCAAACAAACAAAAAAAATGGAGCCGCAATTGTTCATTATGCTCCCCAAGCTTGCACAATTGTCGCAGAATTAACCTTCCAGCTTAGTTAAAGGCATCTTCACGGCAAATAGGTACTTCAACGAATTGTGATCACAATGAAAAACACTATGTATTGGTCCTGAAAATGACCAACTTGATGAACCAATAGGTGTTGTTTTGAGTTGCTTTGGTAATAAATGTAATCTGAGTCCATCTTATTAAACTTGACAACTTTTGTTTGCTTGAATCAATAATTCTGACCTACATGAAAAAACTGTTAACTCTATTTTCTATTCTCTATGTTTCTATTAACTGCTATTCTCAGGTAAGTCTGGGCGGGGAGCCCTTGTCTTTCCGGTCGCCCTTATTGCAAGATCAGGAGTTGGCTTCAGAACGTCTAAACACTCCCGATATGGAAGTGGTAGCCTTGGAGGATGAACAAGCCGCGTCAGAAGGCAAACCGCCTCGGTATGCAGTACACATCCCTGTGGGAATGACATTCGAGAACAGTGGTTCATGGCTCGAGTTGAAAGGAGGTGCGCGTGTTTGGAGGGCAAGGTTGGAAAGCCCTGGCGCGTTGGCAACAACGTTGCTATTTGATGAATTCGATCTTCCATTCGGAAGCCGATTGTACGTATTTAATGATGACCATTCTTCCGTTATCGGAGCATTTTCATCGATGAATAACGAGGACGGTGGAACTTACGCTACCCAGTTGGTGCTAGGCGATGCTTGCACAATAGAGTATTTCGAACCAGGCGAGGTCAGGGGACAGGGAAATATTCTCATTTCTCACCTGGGACATGCGTATAGATATGTTTATCCTCCCAATTACGAGTCCCAAAGAGGTGGCTCTCAGTCGTGCGAGGTTGACATCAATTGCTCGGAAGGAAACAACTGGCAGGATGAGAAAAGGGGAGTTCTGGGAATGTCCATTGCTACCAATTTCGGTTCCAGCTGGTGCACCGCAAGTTTGGTCAATAACACAAGTTTGGATTGTAAGAATTACATCTTGAGCGCCATGCACTGCACCGAAAGTTCCAACTCGAACAATTTTGGCCAATACGTTTTCTATTTCAACTACGAGAGTTCAGGCTGTGGCGGTGGAAGCGTTACACAGAATCAATCCGTAACCGGATGTGTGCTCAGGGCAGATAGTGATGATGGTGGCGGAAACAATGGTTCAGACTTCGCATTGATGGAATACTTGGGAACCATTCCTGCGAATTACAACCCTTATTACAACGGATGGAATGCTCAGAACGTAGGCAGCTCAAGTGGAGTTGGGATCCATCATCCAGCAGGCGATAGGAAAAAAATATCGACCTACACATCTCAACTTACAACTACTGGTTGGGGAATAAATAACACGCATTGGCGAGTAAATTGGGTTGGCACCGCCAATGGACATGGCGTGACTGAAGGGGGTTCTTCAGGTTCTCCCTTGTTCGATAATCAGGGTAGAATTGTGGGAACCCTTACCGGTGGAGGCTCCTTTTGCAATCAGGTTCCGAATCCTGATCCAGATTCGTATGGAAAAATGTCTTACCACTGGCAAAGTAACCCGGGCGATGACCTGAAGGTTTGGCTTGACCCAGGAAATACTGGTCAGTTGACGCTCGCTGGTACTTACGCACCGTGCTCGCCAGCGGTGCAATTCGATGCTGGAATAAGCAACATTGATGCTCCTGTAGGGGCTCTCTGCACTGGTACCATTGAACCGATTGTTACGCTATCGAATTATGGAAGCAATACCCTGACAACCGTCAACATTTACTATAACGTGGACGGCAATGGAACTCAATTGTATCAGTGGTCGGGGTCCTTGTCAACAAATCAGAGCATTTCGGTGAATCTGCCATCGATGAACGTTAGTGCTGGTAACCACACATTCAACGCTTACACCACCTTACCGAACGGGCAAACCGATGAGAACGCCACGAACAACGCGGATGCTTCAGTTTTCTCCATAACCGTTGCCGACAGTTATGTCACGTTGGTGATAAACACGGATAATTATGGTGCTGAGACCACATGGACACTAATGCAAAACGGAGGTGGAGTTGTAGCCTCAGGAGGTCCTTACACCAACGGAGTCAACGTGCAGATCGTGCAAGAGATCTGCGTTCAGTCTGGAACGTGTTACACCTTTGTGATCAATGATGATGAGTCGGATGGAATATGTTGCGGTTTTGGAACTGGATCGTATTCAATTGGTGATGAGGAAGGAATTCTGAT
>JBJOHR010000207.1:0-6539 GCA_046047575.1 Bacteroidota bacterium
GAATCCCATGGCAATGGATCCCACAAGGAATACTCGTTTTACACAATGAGGATACCAGCCACCATTGTTCTCGTATCTAATAGTGTCATAAAAAAGCACTGGTTCCAACTCAAAGTGAGCTGCAGCCAGGGCAGTTACAAGATCATAAAGGATGTAGAGAAGAAGATATGCTGAAGCGAATAGAAATGAAGACCCTATGAATTCAGCCCACTCAATCTTCTTTGTCCGTACAAGGGTAGGGATCTCTTCGCTAACAGATTCCGAATCAAGGACAATGAGATCTTCTATTTCATCTTCACCATCCTCAAATGGCTCAATGTTCGGGGTCATTGTCTTGCTTTACCTACTATTCTGAGTTTGGCAAATTTGAGCAGAAGCTGCTTGTTTCCAGCGCCCTGAAAGGCTACAGTGGCTTTCACATTCGGTGGATCTCCTTCCAAGGCCACCACTTCGCCTTTTCCGAATTTATCGTGGATCACCTCAGTACCAATGATGATCCTGCTAACGTGTTCGCTGGTTCCTTTTCCTGTGTCAAGACCTCCAGGCACCCGGCTGTCATCATACTTTGTAAGATTTCTGGTTTTCATTTGTTTTCGAATTCCGGTGCCTGATGGGGCAGTATTTTTCGAGTCGGGACTCCTTCGATTCCAAGCCACCGAAGGTAAAGGATTTTTTTTAAGTTCTGGTTTTGAAGCGCTTACATCCAGATGTTGGTCGGGAATCTCTTCAATGAATCGGCTTGGCTCGCTATGCACAAGACTGCCCCACCTGAACCTGCTAACGGCATAACTCAAGCTAACCCGTTTTTCGGCTCTGGTAAGTGCCACGTAGAATAAACGCCTTTCCTCTTCCAGATCCGTACGCGAGCTCAAGGAAAGTTGGGATGGGAACAGATTCTCCTCCAAGCCTACTATATATACGTATGGGAATTCAAGGCCTTTTGATGCATGAATGGTCATCAGCGATACTCGGTCACTGTTGTTAGGGTCCTTGTCCGTATCAGCATCAGTCAATAGGGCTATATCTGCCGTAAAGACATCCAGCGTTTTTGGTTGAACTTCTGTCACCACTTCATCTTCACCGGGCTTGTCTTCCACAAACTCCTTAATGCCGTTCAGCAGTTCCTGTATGTTCTCGTATCGGCTAACTCCTTCAGGCGATTTATCGGCATAAAGGTCGCGGATCAGACCAGATGCAGCAGCTACCCTCGAGGCCAGTTCGTAAGCATCGGTGGTGCGAAGTTCTACTTGGAAGCTCCTGATCATATTGGAGAAAAGTTCCAGTTTCTGTGCGGTGCCGGCATTGAATTGAGATTGCCTGATCTCTGGTGTGCTAATAATGCTCCAAAGGTCTTTCTTCCAATCATTGGCCAGTAAGATCACTTTGTCCAAAGTAGTTTTGCCAATGCCGCGTGCCGGATAATTGATCACCCGCTTCAAGGCTTCTTCATCCTGTGGATTGATGACCAGCCTGAAATAAGCAACAAGGTCTTTGATCTCCTTGCGTTGATAAAAACTCTGCCCTCCGTAAATTCTGTAGGGGATGTTCATTTTGCGGAGCGACTCTTCAATGGACCTCGACTGTGCGTTGGTTCTATACAAGATGGCGAATTCGCTATCCTTTGCCTGTTCGTTCATTTTTGTCTCAAAAATGGAACGGGCTACCGACATTCCCTCTTCATTGTCGGTCAGGTTTCTGGTTACACTTATCGGCTCTCCTTCGCTGTTGCTGGTCCAAACAGTTTTCTTCAGCCTGTCCTTGTTGTGTTCAATAACATGATTGGCAGCACCAACTATGTGCTTGGTTGAACGGTAATTCTGCTCCAGTTTAAAGGTTTTGACATCAGGATAGTCTTTCCGGAAATTCAGGATGTTCTCAATATTGGCTCCGCGGAAAGCATAGATCGATTGTGCATCATCGCCTACTACACATATGTTTTCAAACTTGGCTGCCAGGCGCTTTACGATCAGGTATTGGGCATAGTTCGTGTCCTGATACTCGTCCACCATAATGCTTTTGAACCGGTTCTGGTACTTGTTCAACACATCGGGGAAATCACGCAGCAGCACATTGGTCCAATACAGTAGGTCGTCAAAATCCATGGCCCCGGAGCGGAATAGGCGCTCAGCATACTTCTGGTAAACAATGCCCATTTTGGGCTTGGCGCTCATCCGATCCTCCGTAAAAAGCTCGTCATTTTTCAGATATTCAGATGCAGAGATAAGATTGGTCTTCGCTGCCGATATTCTATTTAGCACTAGGCTCGGCTTGTAGGTCTTGTCATCCAATCCTTCTTCCTTCAGAATATCCTTGATCAGATTTTTTGAGTCACTGGTGTCGTAAATAGTGAAGTTGGATGGATACCCTATCTTCTCTGCTTCAAATCGTAGAATTTTCGCGAAAACTGAATGGAAGGTTCCCATCCAAATGTTCCGTGCTTCGGGCCCGACCATGTTCTCTATCCGCGACCTCATCTCCTTGGCCGCCTTATTGGTAAAGGTCAGTGCCAAGATGTTGAACGGGTCAACTCCACTATTGATCAGATGCGCTACACGATAGGTCAGTACACGTGTTTTTCCCGAACCGGCTCCAGCAATGATCATTACCGGCCCATCCAATCTTTCAACAGCTTTACGCTGTTCTTCATTCAGTTCATTCAAGTAATTCATACGGTTGTAAAAGTAGGAATCGATTTGCGCCATCAGTTCATTATCATGGCAAAGGCCTAAGCTTTTTCAAAGGATGATCTCAGCGTATCATCACCCAACCATCCTGCGCTTGCATATATCTAAAAATGATAGCTTTGCTCTTGGCTTTATAACACCAAAATATGGTGTTCCAACTCTTACCATGAAGAAACTTTTTACTGTTGCTCTTGCTGTTTTTAGCCTTATTTGGTCTGTGAATGATGCGGTGGCCCAGTGCGGAACCACTCCCATTGCTGGAGATCTTATCATATCTTCAAACACTTCACTTTCAGGAACATATAACATCACTGGACTCTTTCGGGTAGATCCGGGTGTCGTTTGTTCTGTTACGCCTTACACAAGCGGTGGCTGTGGTGAGTTGATCGTCAATGCTGCCAACGTAGAGGTGCTCGGAGACATTATCGGAGATGGTTCTGGTTTTGCCGGAGGTAGCGGAGGCGGTGGTGGTTCTTCAGGAAACAATGTCGGAGCGCTCAATGGTTGTGTCGATAAGGACAACTGTCTGGTCATAGATGTGGCCGGTGGATCTTCGGGATCAGCAGGAACGGGTCCTGGAGCTGGAGCAGCGGGTAACAATGGCTCTATCGGTATAGGACCGAAGCAGGAATGTCAGAATTTTGGGGATGAGTATGGATTTGTCGGTGGTGCCGGTGGTGGCGGTGCTGCAGGTGGCGGAAGCTACGGTGGCGCAGCCAATCAAGGTGGAGGCGGAGGAGCCGGAGGCGCGTATAATACTGGCAACTTCTCTGGCATGAGCATAGCCGGATGTGTATCTCCAGCAGCTGGAAACGGTGGCACAGGTGGTACAGTTGGGGGCACGTACGGCACTGTCAGCGGAACCGATATTGACCTTGGGTCTGGAGGTGCTGGTGCAGGTGGTGGCGGAAAAAGTGCCGCTAACGGATCAGGCGGCTTCGCTGGCGGTTCTGGAGGCGGGCTCATCGCCCTTTATTCTTCTGGTGCAATGACCATAGCAGGTACAATTTCTGTGAACGGTGCCACAAGTGGCCCTGGTGGTGTTGGTGGTAATGGAGGTACAACGACAGATTGCTGCGATGACCTTTGTAACGACTGTCCAGAACGTACCTATTCTTCTGGTGCAGGAGGTGGTGGCGGTTCTGGTGGCGGTTCGGGTGGTGGCATTCTGCTGCAAGCATTTGGGGTGTCGTCTATAACGGGCACTCTGCGTTCGCAAGGCGGAAATGGCGGCAGTGGCGGATCAGGCGGAACTGGCACCACAGGATGTTCTTACAGCGATTTCTTCTGCGGTAGCAACAGCGGTTCTGCCAATGCAGGTACTGCCGGTGTTCAAGGCGGTGGAGGTTCTGGAGGTCGTATCAAGATATTTCAGAACCCATGTCAAGCCAATATCATCAGTGCCAGCGTGCTTATTGATGGTGGTAACGGATTCGGTGGCGCGGCAGCCAATGGAACGTATCACTTAGGCGACATAGGCAACATTCTACCTCCAACGCTTTCCAGTTTGGCCGATAGCGTCAGCTGCTTTGGCTTGGCTGATGGTTCAGCAACAGTCTCCGTCAATGGAGGTACCGCTCCGTTCACCTATTCATGGAACGACCCGGCCAATCAGAGCACCCCAACAGCATCGAATCTTCCTGCCGGAACATACGAGGTTACGGTTGTCGATTCCAACCAATGCGAAGTAGTTGCAACGGTGGTTGTACCTGAGCCGGATACTCTCACTGCACAGGTTTTCGGAACCATCGCAGCCGATTGTTTCGGTGCCAATACTGGCGAAGCTTCAGTTATGGGAATGGGAGGTACTGAACCTTACAGTTACCTATGGAATGACCCTAGCACCCAGAATACCGCCACTGCGATCGGTCTTCCAGCAGGCACGTGGGTAGTTGAGATAACCGATCTCAATGGCTGTACCGCAACAGATACGGCAATACTCGGACAGCCACAACCGTTCGCAGCCAGCGTAACGGTAGATCAGAACGTGCAGTGCTTTGGAGAAGCCAACGGTCAGGCCACGGTTACTGCAAGCGGTTCTAACCTGACCTATGCTTGGAATACAACTCCGGTGCAGACAACTGCCACGGCATCAAACCTTCCTGCTGGTAGTTGGAACGTGACCGTTTCTTCCTCTCAAACATGCGACACTACCCTTACTGTCACCATTACCGAGCCGGATGCCTTGGTATTGGTAGCGGTAGAGAATCAGTCTGTTTCATGTAATGGCGGTTCTGATGGTATTGCCTTGGTAAGCCCATTGGGAGGCACCGCTCCGTACAGCTATCTGTGGAACGACCCGAACTTACAAACTACCGCAGCGGCCGGAGGTCTCGAGGCGGGTGCATATAACGTTATAGTTACCGATGCCAACACATGCACCGAAACCGCTTCGGTGGTCATTACAGAGGCTTCATCCATATCCATAGCAGTATTGATAGATAGTGCGGCATGTAACGGTTCATCGGACGCACAGATTCAAGCCATTGCTTCTGGTGGAACTCCCGGATATACCTATGAATGGAATCCTGGACCGATAACCGGTAATCCGCTTACGGGTATTCCGGCCGGATCGTATTCGCTTACCGTAACGGATGCCAATAACTGTACCGCGCAGTTGGCAAACATCCTGGTTCCCGAGCCACCGGCCATGGTACTCACCTTGGTGCAGCAGCAGAACGTGTCGTGTAATAGTGCAGCAGACGGACAGGCTGAGATCAGCGCAGTGGGAGGTACAGCCCCTTATACCTATCTATGGGACGACCCAACCGCGCAGTCAACCGCTTTGGCGGGTGGTCTAGCTCCAGGTACATATAATGTTACCGTAACAGACAATAACGGATGTATAGCTCAGTGGCTCAACGTCAACATCACCGAGCCGGACGAACTCATCGTTACCGTTACATCCACTACGCCTATTACCTGCGATTATTCCGAGGATGGTATTGCCGAAACACAGGTTACGGGCGGAACTCTTCCCTACGGTTATCTATGGGATGATGCAGATGCACAGACGGGCAGCACAGCCATTGAGTTGGGTGCAGGCAGCTACACCGTGACCGTAACAGATGGCAATGGTTGTGTGGCAACTGCCACCGCCACCATCGACCCACCATTGAGTCCGCTTACGGCAGACTTCTCCCTAAGCCCGGAAACTGGACAGCAGCCCTTGGATATCACTGTAACCAACCTGTCAGAAGGAGGAACCGCCTATGAGTTCATCTTCGGAGATGGCAACACCATTACCACCTTCGATACCGCGTCTTTCCAGTATCTCTATGCAGATTCAGGAGCGTTCGATGTAACACTCATTGCCTATAATGATGTTACCGGATGTTCAGATACCTTGGTGCTTGTCAACGGAATCTACATAGAACCTACTTCGCTCATTTTGGTGCCGAATGTCATTACACCGAATGGCGATGGACTGAACGACATGTTCCCTATCGATCCGGTAGAGAACGACTTCTTCCCATTCAAGATCCGTAACATCTACGATTTCAAAGGCGAGATCTACAACCGTTGGGGAGAGAAGGTCTACGAATGGACACAGCCGCTCGGAGGCTGGGATGGCCGTTCAACCAGTGGACTGGTGCTCAACGGAGGAACCTACTTCTATGTCATCACGGCCAAAGGGGTAGAGGGCGATGCGGTGACCGACTATGAGTTCAACGGAGACGTAACACTCATCAGATAACCCAACAGCAAACAAGATCAAAAGGGCTCCACTTCGGAGCCCTTTTCTTTTTGTCACGGATCTTTCATATCGACTATGCGAGTACAAAGAGTTTGAAGAGGCTAGGTTTGGAATCCGCTGAAACCGTGACTTTCAATCCTAACGCTTGGTCTTTGATA